>JANWYZ010000112.1 GCA_025054895.1 bacterium
AGGCAGCCCGTTTGCAACGCGCGTAGCAGGTCGGCGTTACAGGGTACGATGCTGGAATGCACCACGTCGTAGGCGGGGTCTGCCCAGCTGTAGCGGGGTGGAGGAACCCGACGCGAGAGAGTCCCTTCCTCCGTCGTCACGCGCAGCCAGTAGTCGGTCGCCAGCTCCAGCGAGCCTCTGTCGCCTTCCACGAACAGGAAGGTTTGAGGGAACCGCTCGTGCTCGGTGCGGCTGGCGTAGCTCATCTCGCACACGACGGTCGTCCCCTTGCCCATGCGCATCATCACAGTGGCGACATCCTCGCCGCGGATGGAGGGGTTCACACGCCGAATCTGGCAATACAGGCTCTCCGCTTCGCCGAAGAGGAAACGCGCCGTATCCAGAATGTGGCTGCCGATGTCGGTGAGGATGAACTGCTCCAGCTCGCGCAGGAAGGGCTGGTTATCGAACACAGGGAAGCTGTTGCTGAAGGTCACTCGCGCCCGAAACGGCTGCCCAATCACTCCGCTATCCAGCACCTTCTTCGCCTCGCGGATGGGCGTCTGCCAGCGCCAGTTCTCGTGGATGAAAAAGGGCACGCCAGCCTCTTTGCAGGTTCGTACCATCTGGCGAGCGGTAGCGAGGTCGGGCGCCATCGGCTTCTGACAGATGACCGCCTTGCGATACTTCGCCGCGAGGTACACAAACTGCGGATGCGTGTTTACATCAGTGATGATGTCGATAAAGTCTACTTCTTCGTTCTGCAGCAGCTGCTCGGGGTCGTCGTACACGGCGGAGATGCCAAACTGTTGCGCCAGCGCCTCCGCTTTGGCGCGGGTGCGGTTGTATAGGGCGACGCATTCCACACCCTGTAGCTCCCTCCAGCCTGCCAGCTGGTATCGCGCCCAGAAGCCTGTGCCGAAAATGGCGAAGCGCAGGGGTTGCATCGTCTTCCTCCTTTTTCACTTCGCAGGGAGTATCACCTCTATTGCGTGCGGGTGTATGCTGAACTCCACCGGCGTCGTGCCCACTACGTCACCGTCTACCAGTATGGGCACGGGCGGATCGCTCTCCACGTAAATCTTTCGGGCGGTGTGCATCAGAAAGCACGGGTGCGTGATGTGTGTGCCGCTGTACACGCGCGGGAAAACGCGCACAAACTCCAGCTTGCTCACCGCTTTCACAATGCATACATCCAGCAGTCCATCATCTATTTGCGCGAAGGGGGCGATACGCATTCCACCGCCGTACGATTGGGTATTGGCTACCGTGCACAGGAAGGCGTCTATGCGTTGTTCCTGTCCATCTGTGTTGATGCACATGCGAACCGGTTTGAAAGTAGCCAGAGTTTGGAACAGCGCGGCGACGTATGCAGCAGTACCCTGCAGGAAACGGAAGCCCTGATTTACCCGCTTAGCCACTGCAGCATCCATCCCGCATCCTGCAATGTTGATGAAATACCTGCCCCCTGCTGAACCGAGGTCGATGCGCCGGGCTTTACCGGTAAACAGCGTTTCCACCGCTATCTGCAGGTTCTCGCTGATACCCGCACAGCGAGCAAAATCGTTGCCCGTGCCCAAAGGGAGCACACCCAAGCGTGCGGATGTGCCCACGATGCCGTTCGCTACCTCGCCACACGTACCGTCGCCGCCTGCGGCAACCACAATAGACGCTCCTGCCTCTGCCGCCTGCCTTGCCAGCTCGGTAGCCTGCCCGGGACGTGTGGTATGTACCACGCGCCACGACAGCCCGGCGCGCCTGCTTACCTGTTCTAAAAGGTTTTGCAGGGTATCGTGGTGGCGGTTGGCGCGGTAACGTCCCGCCTTTGGATTCAGTACGACGACGATATCGGCGGATGTCATACCGTTACTTACGCCCTGTATGCTGGCGCCTCCTGCTCATGTATAGAATGGGCATTGCAACGTTGCAAGCCGCGCGCGTACCAGAAGGGATACAGCAACACGACGGCGAATGGTTGCAATCAAGCAGTCTAATCAGTTAACCAGTACCCCCGTACAACGAACGGGGTGAGGCGAGGAGGCAAGGGGTTATCGGTGAAGGTGCTTTTTCTGGGAACAGCTGCGGCTGAGGGAGTGCCGGGGCTGTTTTGCGGATGTGAGGTGTGTTGTATTGCGCGGCAACGCGGTGGAAAGGATTTGCGCACGCGCAGCTCGATATTTATCGACCATACGCTCAAAATTGACCTGCCGCCGGATACCCTGCATCACGTATTCACATACCAGTTGGACCTTTCGCGCCTCAAACATCTGCTCATTACGCATACTCACGAAGACCATCTGGCGCTGCATGAGTTGGGCTATCTGCTGCCAGGCTTTGCCTACCGTGAACTGCCCTTGTCGATGTACGGAAGTGCAGACTTCGTACGTGCGCTGGACTATATGCCCGACCAGGTACGCAACGCGCTGGATGTGCAGGTGATGCAACCGTTCACGCCGTATCAAATAGATTGCTACACAGTGATACCGGTACTGGCGTACCATCGCGAAGACGAGCAATGTTTCAACTATATCGTCTCTGATGGAGAAAAGACGCTGTTGTACATGTGCGATACTGGCTGGTATCGCGATGCCACCTGGCGTTACCTGGCGGGGGTGCAACTGGATGCGGTAATTGCCGAGTGTACCAAAGGCTTCGTGGACGCCCCCTACGACACGCATCTTGGGTTAAAAGAGGTGTTGCAGCTGAAGGAACGTCTGCACGCAATGGGCACAACCCATGCGCAGACGCGCTGGGCGGTAACCCACTTTTCACACAACGGACGCCCACTGCAAGAGGAACTGGAAGCCTTTTGCCAGCCGCACGGGATCGAGGTGGCTTACGACGGATGGATGATGGCACTTTAGCCAGATGCAAAACGTAGAAATAAATGGGATTTTAGCTCACTGACAAGCAGGAGATAACACCTGCGCCGTGTAACGAAAAAAGTTGTGCGAGCGTCTAATCAGCGCGCAAGCAGGAACAAGGTTCATGCGAGGCGAAGAGGAATTCACAGAGACTCGAGCACATCGATATCGGAAGGGAAATTGTTGACAGTCCCCTGCCGACCTGCTACAATGGGGGCGACAGGGGAGGAGGAGATTAAGCAATGGCACGTGCCCGAAAAGCAACCGGACCCGTGGTGGGATTGGACGTAGGCACCACCCTGATGAAGGTGGCGGAGGTGCGCCCAAGTAAAGAGGGGGTGCAAATTAACGCCGTAGGTGTAGCTCCGACACCGGAAGGTGTTATCGACGAAAGCGGCTATATTCAGGACCCGCAGGCGCTTGGTCAGGCGGTTCGGCAGTTGCTCACCCAGGCAGGCATCTCTACCAGGCAAGTGATCACCTCTGTTCCGGGGCAAAGCGCGCTGGTAGTGCGCGTAATCGAGATGCCGAAGATGAGTCCTTCTGAGCTGGACAAGTCGATGGCGTGGGAAGTAGAGCGACATATCCCGTTTGCTGCGCAGGGCGATGTGGTCACCGATTACGCGGTGATTGAACGCCCCGACGCCGACCCGAATGACCCCAACATGGAAGTGCTGCTCGCCGCAGCGCAGCAGGATGTGGTGGACGCTATTGTGAAGACGTTGTTCGCTGCGCAATTGGACCCTGTAGCTGTCGATGTGCAGGTACTGGCAACCGCTCGCACCGTTATCGGCTTGCAGCCCGGGAAGTACCAGGGCAAAACGGTGGTGCTATTGAATATCGGGGCAACTGCAACCGATATGGGAGTATTCACGGATGGAGTGTTGCGCCTGCCTCGCACCATTCCTATCGCGGGCAATCATTTCACTCAGGCTATAGTCGACTCGCTTGCTTACCGCGTAGAGGGAACAGACCCACGCGAACGGTTCGCGCACGCTGAGAAACTGAAACGAGAGTGCGCCGCGGTGTTGCTGGAACGGCTTGGTCCATCGGGCGCAGCCCCAACCTACGGTACCGACTTTGGCGCACCGACAGGGCTTATCGATTTCTCACAACCTTCTGCAACATCCGGTATGGTGGACTTTTCTGCGGGCTATGAGGAACCCACCTTTGACGTGGAGGAAGAACAGCCAGGTTCGTCACAAGAACAACCGACAGAGCCAGCAACTCCTGCGCCGGTGGAAGCGCAGGAAACCGACCCCCTGCGTATTGAAGTATTCGACGCGATTGCGCCAGTTCTTGGCGACTTCCTGGCGGAGGTGCGACGTTCACTGGAGTTCTATCGAGGACGGGTGCAGGGGGCGCGTGTCGACGAGATCGTGCTGTGCGGAGGTACAGCGCGCATGAAGAACCTGGACAGGTTCCTGGCGCAGGAACTGGGTATACCGGTGAGCGTTGCCGACCCACTAACACATCAGGAAGCGCTGGTGCGCCGGTATAGTATGCCGTATCTGCAGGAGGTAGCGCCGTTGATGACCGTCGCTATCGGTTTGGCAATCCGGGACATGATCGACTAAGTATCCGGAGGGAAGTAGACCATGCTGAAACTGAACCTGTTGCCGCCCAACATCTACGAACCGCGCAAAAAGCGGGCGTGGTTTGCGGTGTTCGTGGTGGTGTGGATCGTGCTGGCTGGGGGGCTTGTTGCCTGGCAGCTGAGCCTTGTGAACCTGAAGTCGCAGAAGAGCGAGGAACTGCAGCAGCAGGAAGCTATCGTGCAGCAAGTAACGCAGACCGAGCAAGAGGCGCAACGTACCAAATCGCTGGTTGCGCCACTCTTGACCCGCGCTCAGCTGGCAGATGAGGTGTTCCGCGCTAACAGGCAGTATCCCAAGCTGTATCGCGAGGTGCGCCGCTGGACTATTGACACCGTACGCTACGGCAGTATGGGCGTGGCACAGGGCATGACGCTACAGGCGCAGGCGGTCACTCGCGACCTGGATGAAATGGCTCGCTATCTGCAGATTATGCTGCAATGTCCGCTGTTTACTGGTGTAAGCATTTCCTGGACCACCGCGGGCGGCGCAACTACTGGAGCCGCTACTCGCCCTGGAGGCTTTGGCGGCATGGGAGCTCCCCCCTTCGGTGGAGGGACGCCGTACGGAGCATACGGCGCTCCTTATGGCGCTCCAACAGGTGTACCGGGTATGCCCGGCGCTGCCCCAACTGGTATGCCCCAGAGTGCTCAGCAGACGAATCAAGGTGTGGTGTTCACAGTAGTAGCGACACTGCGTGAGCCGTTAATGAACCAGGTGCAACAGCTGGTACAGCAACTGGTATCCTCCCTGGGAGGTTTCGGTACAACAGGTATGGGCGGCATGGGTGCGGGTATGGGCGGTTTACCAGGGGCACCCATGATGGGTGGACCGATGATGGGTGGACCAATGATGGGTGGTCCGTCGATGAGCGGACCGATGATGGGCGGTCCGACGATGGGCGGCCCGCCAAGAGGAGTGCCCGGCGCGCCGCCTGCAGGCGCACCCGGTGGTATGGGCGGTCCGCTTGGTGGACGGGGCGCAGTGGCGGAATAGAAGGAGGGGCGCAGGATGCTTTCCAAACTCACCTTGCAAAACGTCATCGTGATAGGCATTGTGGTGTCGGCGGTGATTGCATCGGGCATCTTCTTCGTGTTAATACGCCCGACGCAAGCTGAGATCAAGAATCTGGACACGCAGATAGAAGCCGCCAGCCAGCGCGCCGCTCAGCTGCCTGCTGCTAAAAGACAGCTGGAGGACGCGAAGAAAGAGGTAGAAGAGGCGCGGTTAAAGTGGGCGCGCTATGAGCGGTCCAAAATGCCCAATATCGACATGACTGACCGCTTGAAAGCAGCGCTGGCTTACTGGAAGGAGCCAGAGCGCACCGCTCGAGCGCTGCAGCAGTTCGTATCGAAGTCACAGGATGTCATCTTTCTGGGCGGTTTCGCTATCAACGTGCCAAGCACCGACCCGAACCAGCTGCCCTGGCCGATATGGATTGTGCCTCTGGGCACTTTCCAGGTGCAGGGGGACTTTGAGAGCATTCTACGCCACGTAGAACGGTGGAACAACGCGCCTCGCCTTGTGCTGGTGGATGGATTGCAACTGAGTGGAGTGAGCCCTCAGTTAATAGGTCAATATACGGCGACGTTGTTTATTTTGCCTCGTGCCAAAGACGACAAGCCAGCTGAACTGTTGCCTGCTGCAGGCGGCGCTCCCGGAATGGGCGGCATGGCAGGAATGGGCGGATTCAGAGGCGGAATGGCGGGTCCGATGATGGGCGGACCAATGATGGGTGGCCCGATGATGAGTGGACCGACGACGGGACCGATGCCCGGAGGGGCAATGGCGCCGGGTGCTCCAGCGGGCGTAGCACGTCCGCCAACGGGAGCGCCTCCCGGTTCCGGAATGCCTGAAGACTACTAACGGATTGGAGGCACACGGCGATGCAACAGTGGCTTAACGACCCGAAAAACAAACCGATTGTTATCGGCGGCGCAATAGCGGTCATCCTGATTATCGCAGTGGCGATGTTCCTGTTCATGGGAGGCGGCGGGCAACAACCTGCGCCGTCGCAAACCGCGACAGGGCCCACTCCGGCAGGTGGTTTTTCGCCCGAAGGTCTACCTGAAGACCAGCCCACACCTGGCGGCCCTTCGCCCGCCGGCATGGGTGGACCTATGGGTGGGCCGATGGGAGGCGCCACGATGGGCGGCTTTCCCGGAGGTGCTACGCAGCAAACGGCTGCAGCTCCTAAAGAGGGCAAACCACCATCGAAGTACCGTGTAGACCCGTTTAAGCCGCTCTCCTGGGAAGCCGATATCAGCAAGCCTCCAATCCTGTCGGTCGTGACGCCGGTGCGCCTGCAACCGATACCAACCTACAAGCCAAAAGAAGAAGAGCAAGAAGATGTGCTACCCCCACAGCCCTATCGTCGAGTAGCCGGTATCATGTGGGGAGAAAGTGTTGCAGCCATTATCGAAACACAAGGCGATTTGCCTCGCGTGGTTAAACCGGGCGACACCATCGACGGAATGCGTGTGGCACGGATTGAACCTAACCAGGTCGTGCTCTCCACATTGGGCAAGAAGCCTCAGGAGATTGCAGTCAAGCTGGGCGCACCGATTACCCCAGTACAGCGTGCCTTTCCCGGTTACGGCGGGGGTGTACCTGGTGTGCCAGGAGGCGTGCCGGGAGCACCTCCAGGTGGTCCTGGCGGTGCGGGACTTGTGGAAGATTACTGATCCAGAGTCATCTCTTCTAAGAGCCGCTTTGGCGCTGAGCAGCGAAAAAGTGCGCAGAGAGGAAGGGATTCCAAAATGGTAAGCGAAACAATTTAAGGAGGTCTATCTTCATGCATCGAGCTTTGCGCATTGCAGCGTGCTTTGTGGTGCTCGTAAGCGTTGTAGTGCCCGTTGTGGCACAGGAGGGCAGTAGCCCAAGAGTGACGCTCACTCTGGAGAGCGCCAGCATTGCAGACGCTTTGAAGTTGCTTTTCCGCTCCACTGGCTACAACTACACTCTGGACGAGTCGGTTGTTCAGGGCTACGTCACCGTATCGCTCAAGGATGTCACTTTCGAGACAGCGTTGCGCACTATCCTGCGCGCTGCTAATCCCCCGCTCACCTACCGCGTAGATGGTGGGGTGTACATCATCTCGCCAAGGGTAGAGACCTACGAACCCACCTCTGCTGAGCCTCAGATGGAGGAACCTCCTCAGCCCCAGGTGCGTACGGAGAAAATCACTTTACAGCATCTGGACTCTCTGGCAATTGCCCAGATACTGGGCGGAGGCGCTGTAGCGCTAAACCAGACCGGCTGGACGTATAGCGGTGGTGGCTACGGCGGCTTTGGTGGTGGTTACGGCGGCTTCGGCGGCGGCTTTGGCGGTGGCTATGGCGGCTTCGGCGGCGGTTATGGCGGCTGGGGCGGTGGAGGCTTCGGCGGCTTCGGCGGTGGCGGTTGGGGTGGAGGCTTCAACCGCGGCGGCTGGGGCGGAGGCGGCTTCAACCGTGGCGGCGGTGGCTGGGGCGGCGGACGCGGCGGTTTTTAATCGCTTGCCCCCCGGCGCCAGCCGGGTTATCGCTGAGTACAAAAACGATCTGTAACGAGTAAAAGGAGGACAGAGATTCATGACACTCCGTAAATGGCGGAACGTCACACTGCCTTTCATGGTGGCTTGTGCTGTATGGAGTGGATGGGGTTCGCTACCGGCAGCAGCTGCTCCTCGTGCCCAAGGAAACGTGCCGCTAGTGAGCCTGACATTGGTTGAAGCAGAGTTTCGTGATGCGGTGAACATGCTAATGCAACGCAGCGGAGCCAGCATCGTGCTGGAGCCGAGCGACAAGCCCTATCCCCGTGTGAATGTGAATCTGGTGGATATGCCACTGGACAAAGCGCTGGAGTATCTGGCGCGCTCAGCAGGCGCGAGGGTGCGTCGCACCGAAGATGGAGTGTTTATTGTTGGACCGCAGGCTAAAGAGCCGGAAGCGGTTACGAACGCACAACCTCAGGAGCCTGTTCCTCCTGCACCTGCGCCGGTTCGGGTTCGCACAGAGAAGATCAAGCTGCAGTATATTAACCCCAGCGAGTTCCTCAGGCAGCTGCGTGTGGACCCCGAAATCGTCGGGTTAGACTGGGCGGCTCGCAATAGCGGTGCGCTCATTGAACACCTGATGGACATGACGCGCCCGGGTATGCGCCCGCTTACGCAGCCTCAACCTATTCTGCCCACACCCCAGCAAACGCCGGCAGTGCCAACTACCACCAGTAACTCCAGTGTTGCTGAGCATACACCCACGCCTAACACTGGCTTTGACCAGCGCGGTGCGTTTGGTGGCGGGATGGGCTACGGCATGGGTGGACAAGTTGGCGGTGGCTTTCGTGGCGGTGGCGTCGGTGGTCTGGGGCAGCCCGGCGCAGGATTTGGCGGCGGCGTTGGCGGTCTGGGGCAACCCGGCGCGGGATTCGGCGGGCTGGGCGCGGCTGGCGGTCAGTTGGTCCAGCTGAGTGATCAAGCGCGCATTATCGCTGTGGACGTGGATAACTCCCTGATCGTGGTAGGCACCGACGAGGATATCGAGAACATCCGTCGCCTTATCCGTCTGCTGGATGTGGCTCCCAGGCAGGTGCAGATCCAGGCTCAGTTCGTGACCGTCAAGCGCAGCGAGATAATGCAATTCGGCATCGACTGGCTCGTGCAGCAGCTGAACACGCAGGCGGGCAACGTGCCGGGTACCTTCGCGCCAGGCGGTAACGTGTTTATTCGCTATAGCGCGGGTAACCTGGTGGCAGAACTGCGTACCGCAATGTCCAACGCTCGCGGGCGCGTAATACAGGCTCCCATCATCACCACCTTGAACAATACGCCGGGCTCTATCTTTGTGCAAACCCAGGTGCCTTTCGTAACCACCGTGTTCACCACACCGGGGCAGGGTCAGGTGATTCAGGGAAGCCAGGTGAACTATGTGCCGGTAGTCTCGGGTATGACCGTGACCCCGCGCATCAACGGCGACGGCACAATAACGCTGTTTATTCCGTTACAACTATCGGATATCACGGGTTCGGTTCGTGCGCCCGACGGCAGCTCCTACCCCATCATCAACAGTCAAGCGGTATTCACCACTCGGCGCGTGCCCAGTGGGCAGACGGTGGTGTTGGGTGGGTTCATCCGGCGCAGCGAGGACTACTCGGTGGCGAAGTTCCCCATCCTCGGCGACTTGCCCTGGATCGGGCATCTGTTCCGCTCTACCAACCTGTCGCAGGATGACACTGAGCTGCTGATTTTCCTGACGCCTACCATCGTCGAGGAAGCAGGCGCACCGACTGTAGGCGTCACGCCCTAAGGTTCCGACCATTGCTCGTTACGGATCGGCGCGGGGGTGAATACCCCCGCGCTTCTCGTCTACCAATGCAACACAGCACGCTTCCAAACGTCGCGCTTATCGGCTTTATGGGAACCGGCAAAAGCCTGCTGGGGCGGATGCTGGCGCAACGATGGAACTGGACGTTTGTGGACACCGACTCGTTGATAGAAGAGAGAGTGGGCTGTAGCGTGTCGCACATTTTCGAACGCTTTGGAGAGGAGTATTTTCGGCAGCAGGAAACAGAGGTTTTGCGCAGTTTGGAGAACCAACGCCATCTGATCATC
>JANWYZ010000113.1 GCA_025054895.1 bacterium
CAGTCGATTGTACCAAAGACGTTACAAGGCGATGGTTATTTTACAGGCGGTAACTGCTACCTACCTGGTACTGGGCTTCCTAGCCTACTTGCTACCCGGCTATCTGTTGTTGCAAAGGGCGGTGCTCCTGCTATCGTGGGGAATTACGCTTGCGCTGTTGATAACAACCCGACTTGGTGCGCAGATATGGAAGGCTCTGGCGTCGGCAGAACGTCGGTACCTCGGTAGCCCATATACCCAACGCCCAGTACGCAATGTGCTGGTTATCGGTGGGGCCGGGTATATCGGCTCCGCACTTTTGCCCAAGCTGCTGGAGAAAGGCTACTTTGTGCGTTTGCTCGACCTCTTCCTCTACGGTACCGAGCCTATCCAGCCGTACGCCAACCATCCGCGCCTCGAAATCATCAGAGCTGATTTCCGACAGATCGACAAAGTGGTAGAATGTATGAAGGGCATGGACGCAGTAGTGCATCTCGGGGCTATCGTGGGCGACCCTGCCTGTGCGCTGGACGCGGACCTGACCATCGACGTGAATCTGATAGCCACACGCACCATCGCGGAGATTGCAAAGGGTTCCGGGGTAAGCCGGTTTGTGTTTGCCAGCACCTGCTCGGTATATGGGGCAAGCGATGAGGTACTGGACGAGCGCTCTGCCCTCAACCCTGTTTCGTTGTATGCCCGCAGCAAAATTGCCTCTGAGCGCGTGCTACACAGCCTTGCCTCTCCGGATTTTGCCCCCATCATCCTGCGGTTCGGCACTATTTACGGCTTGTCGGGGCGCGTCCGGTTCGATCTGGTGGTGAACCTGCTGGCTGCGAAAGCAGTGGTGGACGGCAAAATCACCATCTACGGTAGTGACCAGTGGCGACCGTTTGTACATGTAGACGACGCTGCGTCCGCCATCATAAAGGCATTGGAGGCTCCGCTGGCGCTGGTACGCAATCAGGTGTTTAACGTCGGCTCGGACGAGCAGAACTACACGCTGCAGCAGGTGGGGGAGATAATTCATCGACTCGTTCCTTCCGCAGAGCTTATCAGCATGGGAGTTGATGGCGACCGACGCAATTACCGGGTGAACTTCAGTAAGATACGTCGCGTGCTCGGTTTCCAGCCAAAGTGGACGTTAGAGCTGGGCATACAACAGGTCATCGACGCCCTGCGCAGCGGCGTGATTCGAGACTATCGTGATGCTCGTTACAGCAACGTCAAGTTCCTCAGCGAGGAGGGGGTTTCGCGCCTCTTCCGCTACCAGAACGGCTGGGCGCACGCCCTGATTAACGAAGTGCCGCGTCTCCAGCAGCCCATCGGTCACGATGTGGAGTGATGTGCTGGTTGTCGGGGGAGGCATCGTTGGGTTGGCAACTGCTTATCAGTTGACCCGCAGCTACCCTTACCTGCGCGTGCGGGTGGTTGAGAAAGAACCTCGCCTCGCTCAGCACCAGTCTGGCAGGAACTCCGGCGTATTACACTCTGGCATTTACTATAAGCCAGGCAGTCTGAAGGCGCTGACTTGTCGTCAGGGCAAGGCGCTCATGCAGGCGTTTTGTGAGCGCGAGCAGATACCTTTTGAGATATGTGGCAAGGTCATCGTCGCTACGCAGGAACGCGAGCTGCCCGCCTTGCAGACGCTGATGGAACGGGGACGACAAAACGGCGTACGCTGCGAGCTGGTCACCAGTGAGCATTTACACCAACTGGAACCCTGCGCAGCAGGACTTCAGGCGATACACGTGCCGGAATCGGGCATCGTCGACTTCCGTACGGTTTGCGAAAGGCTGGCGGAGAGAGTGCGCGAAGCGGGTGGCGAAGTACTCACAGGCGCGAAAGTGCTTGCAGTGCGAGAAACATCCGACGCCGTCGAGGTCAGTACGTCGCAGGGTGAGTTCATCGCCCGCTACTTTGTAAACTGCGCCGGACTGTACTCCGACGAGATAGCAAGGCTGAGCGGCGTTCGGCCTCCTGCTCGAATCATACCCTTTCGGGGCGAGTACTATCTGCTTTGCGAACAGGCGCGCAGACTCTGTCGCAATCTGATATATCCTGTGCCGGACCCGCGCTTTCCGTTCCTTGGCGTGCATTTCACGCGCACCATCTCTGGCGAGGTGGAGTGCGGCCCGAACGCTGTGCTGGCTTTCGCCCGCGAGGGGTACCGCAAAGCCGACGTGTGCTGGCGCGAGCTGTGGACGACGCTGACCTATCCCGGCTTCTGGCGGCTTGCGCGGAGATACTGGCGCACGGGGGTTCAGGAGATGTGGCGGTCGCTGAGCAAGCGTGCGTTTGTGCAATGCCTGCAGCGACTCGTGCCGGAGGTTCGCGCAGAGCATCTTCGTCCTGCGCCAGCGGGCGTGCGTGCTCAAGCGGTAGCGCCCGACGGTCAGATGCTGGACGACTTTGTGTGGGTAGATACCCCGCGTGCGGTGCACGTGCTGAACGCCCCTTCCCCCGCAGCCACCGCCTCTCTGGCTATCGCAGAGAGGATTGTTCAGCGACTGGCAGAGAGGTTTTGATCGAATGCGCGTGTTTATGGCTTTCTGTCTGGTAGCCGTGTTGCAGGCGGCGGGCTGCCCGGCACGCTCGGATGATGTTACCCCCCTCAACGCACCCGAAAACGACCTGATAGCGCGCGCGCTGGCAGATACGCCAAACGGCGCGCTCCGCCTCGCACCTTTTACCCAGCGTGTATGGAGTGAAGATGAACTGTTGCGCCTCTGCGCTGAAAGTAATGTCCCGCAGGCAAAAGCCATTCGCAGACTGTTGTTGGGCGCTGACGCGCCTGAGGCGCGCGCTGTAGCTGGAACGGCGCTGCTAACAACAGAGCAGTCTCCACGTCTGGCATGGAGGGTGTCCGGAATATACAGCCTCAATGCTCACGCAGACTTAGTCCTTTCGCTCGATACCACGCGCTCATTGTACGAACAGCGCCCTCTCATGCCCTGGGCGTATATGCTGCAACTACGCTGGTACACTTCGCTCGGCGAATGGCGTATCGGACAGGCTCCCCTGCGCTGGGGAGGCGGATATTCAGGCGCGATGCTATTGTCCGACGCTGCGCCCCCCTTGCTGCATATAGACTATCGACAGCAGTGGTATCTGGGCAAGCGGTTGGGCAGCTGGCAGTTTGAACAGATGGCAACCCTGTTTGATGAAGACGGCTCTCGTCGCTATGTAATGGCGAGACGCCTCTCCCACGCGCTTTCTCCTCGCTGGCAAATATCACTATCGGAGGCTTTCAAGTCAAACAAGCTGCCAGCGGGGTTATCTGCACTCATTTTGCCCTTCTACTTGTATCAGCACCTGTCCAGCTGGCGTCTTTATGAGGGAAACGATGAGTGGTTGAACTATTTAGCAAACGTGCAGATACAATACCGCTTTGCGCAGCAGAGGCTTTATGTGGACCTGTTATTGGATGACCTTCAGGCTCCACACTGGCTAACTCGATTCCGTTACACCACCCCGCGCAAGTCGGGCGTGTTAATCGGCTATCATACTCCATTGCCGCAAGGTGGTCAGTTTCTTGTGGAGATAGCGCATACCGACGGCGACCCCGGCGGCGGAGTATACAACTTCAAGGTCCCTGAAAACCGCTGGCGCTATCGGGATGCAGTGCTGGGGCATCCGGTGGGCACGAATCGGGATATGCTTTTCCTGCGTCTTGACCTGCCCGTCTCCCAGAAAAGCTACCTGGCGATAGAGCATGTCAACACACGCCGAGCGAACGCCACCCCCCTCGTGCCCATAGAACAACGCTGGACAGTGTATGCCGGCTGGCTGTTGTGGAAAGACTGCGGTCTGGGCGCGCGCTGGAGCGTGAGGCGAATACAGAACACATCACATACGCACTGGCTGGTCTACATCGGTGGAACGTTTTGAAAGGCGCACCACACAACCGAGAAAAGCCAGTCCTGCAGCCACAGCAGGAAACTCCATATCGTTTTGGCGGACACTCCCACCAGCGAGAGCACTATCCCTGCCAATACCGCGCCCACCATCAAGAATACTCCATCCCGGTTGAGCAACCCAAAAGCGGTTGCCATCACAGATAACGCGGGCAGCGAGTTCATAAAAGGCAACGGCAGAAACATGATGACACCCATCAGCAACACCACCGCCGAAGCCAGGCGCAGCAACGTGACATCGCTGAAAGGAGTCAAGCGCGGACGAGACAGCTTTTCAATGCTCTGGAGCAGGCGGACCCCGCGCGTGCGCAGCAAGTTCACTGTCTTCTCAGAGAGCGAATAGGCACGCAGCCGCTTAGGCAGCCAGGGAGTGGTGCGCCCCCAAACCATTTGCAATGAACCAGCGATGCACAACATCCCCACCACCCCCGATGCGCCGGGGGGCAGTACAGGTATCAGCGCCACGATGGACAACAATATCAATACCAGACCAAAACCGCGCTCTTCCATCCGCTGCATCAAGTCGCCTACCGTCAGCGAGTTCCGCCCATCGCAACTCAATACGTCGTGCAGTATCTGCGAGATTGGTTGCTCTTCCTGAACGGAACCAGCGGCGACGGTTGTGCTTTGTTCGCTCATCGACTTGTGTCCTCTAAAGTTACCGAGATATACAGGTTACCTACAGGTATTATTCCACCTTTACCTATTATACCGAGTTATGCCCAGAAAAGAGCAAAAACGGATTCGAAAACCTGCGAAGGCAGGTTTCCGTACCACGTAGCCCGTCATGGCAATAGCGAGCAAAGGCTGGTTATCACAAGGCAGGCTCGTACTTTTGCGAGATTTTGCTCCCCAGCGAGGATATTTATTGACTCTTCAAAGGCGGTTGCTATAAAATGAGAGAAAGCGTTGCTCGCAAGATAAACAGTGTTTCATTTTATGAAAAGGAGGTAGTTTGATGAAAAGGTTTGTCGCGTTCGCAGTAATGGTAACGCTGGCAGCGCAGGCGGTCGCGGGCATTCCCGACATAGAGCCGCAGAATAACACCCTGGCAGGCGCAGCCCCCGCTCTTATCAACCCTACGCCCTGGGCGGATGTCGGCGTATTGCGGTTGACCCCGAACGACACCGACTTCATCAAAATCTGGCTCAACGCGGGCGACTTCCTGGCAGTTGTCACCTATCCGATGGACGACTGGTTCGACCCGGATACAGTGATCGCGCTTTTCGATGGCAGCGACCCATGGGCTTTGGCTTGGAACGATGACGCCGGCGGCAGCTTAGGCTCTGTGCTCCGGTGGCAGTCGCTCACTCCCGGTTGGTATTACCTCGCCATCACGGGGTACCATGGCTTCGGTAGAGACCACATCAGCTACTATGAGGGAGCCGTACATCCCGAAGACGGTCTGTACATGCTTGTTGTCGGGGTGTCTCCGGTACCGGAGCCGGCGAGCCTGTTTGTGCTGGGCACAGGGGTCGCGGCGTTACTCGGTTTGCGCAGACGCCGAGGATAAGCGGCTCCACCGCGCGAACTAAAGGGGAGGCAATGGACGTCTCCCCGTGTTCCGCTAAGCGCGGAAGTATCCCAAAACGTAAGCGCAGTACTCATATCCGCGCTGCAGCTTTCCTCTTTGGTCATGCTGAGCGCAAGCCAAGCATCTCGTCCTCTCCCTGTCATGCTGAGCCGAAGGCGAAGCATCTGAGACCCTTCGCTAACGCTCAGGGTGACAAAAGGGTTGGAGGGCGAGGCTCCTGCCGAGCCGTTTGTGTGATCGCGACGGAGCGCGACCCTCCAGCGCCGTTTGCCTGTCATGCTGAGCGCTAGCGAAGCATCTCCTCTGTAGCGATCAAGGGAGGTTCTTCGCTGACGCTCAGAATGACAGGGAGGTCGGACAGCCTTCACTTTATCCCACAACCATAGCCTCAACACAGTGACAGCAGCACTCGCGTGTTTGAGACCACAAGCAGGGAGGTTTCCTGTTTGCCGCGAACCCGGATGGTAAAAGAGAGGAAAAGGTTTCATGATGATTTTTGTCTGCCTGTTGCTGGCGACGGTGGCTCAATCCGCGCCAAAGGAGGAATTGCTCGGTCAGCCGTGTCGCTCGAAGAACGTGCTCGCCGCACGCTACGTAGCGGCTCCGGGCGGCAAAGAGTGGTTCGTGCTGACCAACATGAACGAAACCGCCGGCATGGAGTTGATTTTCATCGACTTTCGGAATAACACAGGGCGCGCAATCCGCGCACCGGCGGGAGCAGGCTCGTGGGCGCTACTGCAGGTTGCTGGCAACCGTCTCATCGTGGGAACCTTCTACGATGGCAAGTTCATGGTGTTTGACCTGCAGCGCATGGAGTTTGTAAAAGCGGTAGACTTCCCCGGCGAGAGCTACATCTGGAACCTCGCTGTCGGCAGCGACGGGCGCGTGTACGGTGGAACCTACCGCGGCGCAAAATTGGGCGCACTGGATTTGAACACCTATACCGTTGAGGATTGCGGTGCGCCGGCGCCGCCGAACATGTACTTGCGTTACGTATCCGCCTTGCCAGATGGTCGCATCCTGTGCAACTTCGGCATGGAGAAGCCCGTCAACTTGATTTACGACCCACGCACCCAAAAGTTTGAAGAGGCTCCTCCCACGTTGCAGGGCATTGAGCGCGGTGTGGCGTGGAACGGCTACTTCCTCGCTGGTTCGCGGGTGCTGGACGGTAACACTCTGCAACCTGTGGAGCCACCGTTTCCCCTCCCCTCAGGTAAGGGCGGCTGGACGGTCGACGTGAACTTAACCACCGAAGAGGCGCTGTACCTGTGGCAGGGGAATGCGGTGTACCGCTATGCGAAGGGCGACAAAGAGCTGCGTCTGCTTGCCTCAGTGGACTTGCGCGGCGGCAGTATCTACGCGGTGACCGAGAAGGGCGAACTGCTTGGCGTGCGCGGACAGGACTACTTCGTGATACAGCCCGGCGAGTCGCAGGTGACCCTGAAGCCCATACCCGTGGAGCCCGCGCCACGCCCGACCTTTTTCCTGCGACTTGACGACAAGGGCAGGCTCTGGGGCGGTCCATCCTTTGGGCAAACACTGTTCTGGATGGACACCCGAACGGGACACACGGTGAACACTCGCACGGTATGCAACTCGGGCGGCGAAGTGTACGACGTGACGTTCCATCAGGGCAAGGTATATGCCGTCGCTTACGCCGGCGGCGACATTATCCGATACGACCCCGAAGCACCCTGGGACCAGTGGAACAACATCAACCCGCGCGTGATTGCCAGTTTGGGCGAAAAGGGGTATATCCGCCCCACCGCCGGAGTGGTGCTTGGTACCGATGGGAAGCTGTATTCGGGCTGGATGGCGAACTATGGTGTGTACGGCGGGGCGGTCGCTGTTACCGACCCTGCAACAGGGGAAACCAACCTGATCGAGAACCCGCTGGGCGAACAGGCGGTTGAGGGGCTGGCGGTGGATGAACGGTTTATCTACGTCGGGACCTCGCTGGGCGCGAACGGTCTGCCCAACAAGAAGGGCGAGTGGGCGCGATTCGGCGTGGTAGACAAGGCAACGAAACAGACGGTGTTCCGCCATGAGTTCGACGGGGCGTCGGGCGTACGCTCCTTCTGGCTGGATAAGCGCACGAAGCGTCTGGCTTTCTCAGTGGATGGCAGGTTGCGCTTGTTCGACACGGCAGCGCAGCGGTTCATCGAGCCTCCCGCGGAGACGCCCCGCGTGGGGAGCCGCATTATCGGTCTGGGCGATGGTAAGGCATACTACGGCAGTGGGAAGACGATAGTGCAGATCGACCTGAGCAACGGTAGGACGCAGGTCGTTGCAGAACTGGCTGCGGGCGTTTCGAGCGTGGCGATAGAACAAAACGGCACACTGTATGCTGCCTGCGGCGCAGACATCTACCGCGTCAGGAGACAGCCATGAGTACAGCTGGAACCTTTTCTTCTCCTCTGGGCGTATGCGCGTTGCCTCCGCGCCCACGTAATGCTGCACGCACGGTCAGCTATGGGCAGTATATACACGAGATACTTACTCATGCGGGGATATGCTATCAGGCGCTATCTGCTGAGGGGATAGAGCGAAGTCTGAATAGCCTGCGCGTGCTGGTAACGGTCGGCGACACGCCTCTGCCAGATGCAACACTGGATGCGGTGACGCGGTGGATAGAAGACGGGGGCACATGGCTGGCAATTGGGGGTACCGCCGGTACACCTGCACTTTTTGGAGTGAGAGAGGAGTCAGCCAGCTACTCCGGTTGGGGCGCTACTTCTGGTACGCTAGGTGAGGGCTACCTGCAGGTAACCAACCCAGACCACCCCGTACTGGCGCACGTACTGCTTCCCTTGCACTTTTTCAACGGCGCGTCGGTTCACGCCAGTACGGGCATTGTGCACGCAGTCGTACTGGACGCTCACCACAGAGCAACCCCTCGCGCCGCCGTGGTGGAGCGGCGGGTAGGTAATGGCAGATGTCTACTCATCGCTTCCGACGTGGCGGGCGCGGTGGTGCGCATCCAGCAAGGCGTAGCGGTGACGCGCGACGGTGTTCCTGCGCCCGACGGCACGGCTCCTCTTTGCGACGACGTGTTGAAAAGCGGCGATGGCGGCGTACTGGACTGGTGGTTCGACCGCCAGCCGGTAGAGGGCGTATCTGGCTTCAGTGCGTTTTTACACCCTGTGGCGGATATCTGGCGTGAGATGGTTGTGCGCGCGATACTCTATCTGGCGTCGTTGTGCAGGGTAACGATACCCATCCTGTGGCTCTATCCACGCAACCTGCCTGCGCTCGCCCACCTCTCTCACGACACCGACGGCAACGATCCCGCACTGGCAGAGCGGATGTTAGGCGTGTTGCGCGAAGCAGCGGTTCACTCTACATGGTGTATCATTCTGCCCGGCTACCCGCAGAACCTCATCAATCGTATCCGCGCGGAGGGACACGAGCTGGCGATGCACTTCGACGCGATGGAAGAGGGCAAAGTATGGTCTGAAGACGCCTTTCGCCAGCAACACCGCGAATTGACCGGACTCTTCGGGGCGTCTCCTGTAACCAACAAAAACCACTACCTGCGTTGGGAAGGCGATACGGAGTTCTTCGAATGGTGTCAGCGACAGGGCGTGCAGCTGGACCAGTCGAAGGGACCTTCCAAAACGGGGGAAGCGGGCTTCAACTTCGGTACCTGCCACCCATACTTCCCGTTGGACCCACAGGGCAGGTTGATAGACGTGCTGGAGCTGCCTACGCTTACGCAAGACCTGAACGTGTTTGCTCCTGATGCGCTGCTCACCCCATTACTGAATGCAGTAGTGCGACATCATGGCATCCTGCATCTACTGTTCCACCCTGCGCATATAGACAAGCCGGGCGTTGCCGATACCGTTCTTCGCTCCATCCGCAGGGCGCAGGAGGCAGGCATGGAATGGTGGACAGCACAGCGAATCAACAAGTGGGAGCGTGCCCGCCGAAGAGTACGGTGGTTAGAACACAGGTGGCAGGATGGTAACCTGACTGTCCGCGTGCAGAGCGACGCACCCTTGCAGGAAGCAACCTTGCTATTTACCGCTGAGCATAACGAGGTAAGTGCGGGGGCGGATATCCCGCTGCACGTGGAGCGTACAGAACGCTGGGGATTTCCTATGACGGCAGTGACGCTGGACCTGCACGGCGAGGTCACGTTACGGTTGCGATAAAGGTTAGAAAGAGGATGGGGACAGCTTTGTCTGAGCCGTCTCTCTGTCATGCTGAGCGCAAGCGAAGCATCTCGTTTTTCCTGTCATGCTGAACGCAGTGAAGCATCTCAGAGATTCTTCGCTTCGCTCAGAATGACAACAGCGATGGAGGGCGAGGATTCCGCCGAGCCGTCTGCGTGGTCGCGACGGAGCGCGACCCTCCAGTGTTGTCATGCTGAGCCGAAGGCGAAGCATCTCGGCGACGCGAGGAGGCGTGGTCACTGCCCACAGTGATACCATAACATGACGCAAAGACCTGTGTTGAAACTACTGCTTTGTTAAGTAGTGATTTCACGGTTTCGCGCATCCTGCCCCCGATTGAAATCGGGGGCACTGGTGGGACAAAATCCGCC
>JANWYZ010000114.1 GCA_025054895.1 bacterium
CGAAGCATCTGAGACCCTTCGCTAACGCTCAGGGTGACAGAGGGGTTGGAGGGCGAGGCTCCCGCCGAGCCGTTGTGCCTGTGCGGTCGCGACGGAGCGCGACCCTCCAATGCCGTCCCCCATGTCGTGCTGAGCATGGGCGAAGAATCTCGTCTGTTGCCTGTTATGCCAAACGCAGTGAAGCATCCGAGAGATTCTTCGCTCCGCTCACGTACTGTACTCCGCGTTGATGCGTACATAGTCGTAACTGAAGTCGCACGTCCACACGGTAGCGTGTTCCGTACCCTGTTGCAAATCAATGGCGATGGTAACTTTTTCCGCCTTCAGCCGCTCATGTAAATCCTGTGCGTCAAAAGCGGTCGGTTTGCCATCCGCGTATACCAGGGTATCCTGCAGGGCAATGTGCGCCCGGTCGGGGTCGAAATCCACTCCGCTACGCCCCATCGCGGCAAGGATGCGTCCCCAGTTGGGGTCGTTGCCGAAGAGGGCGGTCTTCACCAGCGGCGATTCGGCGACCGTTTTCGCCATCTGGCGCGCCTGTGTAAAGGTGGGCGCACCGCGCACCTCGATTTCCACCAGCTTGGTAGCTCCTTCCCCATCACGCGCGATGCGCTGAGCCAGACGCACACACAGGCTCTCCAAAGCCATCTGGAAATCGTCCAGATATGGATGTACATCTACGCCCGATTGCCCGTTCGCCAGGATGACCACCATATCGTTGGTGCTGGTATCCGAGTCGATGGTCAGGCAGTGGAAGGAGCGTTCGACGGCGTCTTTCAGTACCTGCTGGAGGGCGGGCGCGGCAATCTGCGCGTCGGTAGTGAGGAAGCAGAGCATGGTCGCCATGTTGGGCGCTATCATGCCTGCGCCTTTGGCGATGCCGCCGATTCGCACCTCGCCTCCGGGCAGATTCAAACGGAGAGCTTCCGCTTTGGGCGCGGTGTCGGTGGTCATGATGGCTTCGGCGGCGGCGCTACCGCCATCGGGTGAAAGTTGCAGCATCGCCTGCTCAATGCCAGCTTCTATCTTCTCCACGGGCAGCCGACGCCCAATGATACCTGTGCTGGCGGTCACCACCTGCGCAGGCGGGCACTCCAGCAGTTGCGCCACCTTCTGCGCCATGCGCACGTTGTCTACGAACCCCTCTTCGCCCGTTGCGGCATTGGCGTTACCGCTGTTGGCGACGATGGCGCGAGCGATGCCTGCTTCGATCACGTGACGCGAATAGCGCACGCAGGGCGCCGCCGCACGGTTGGTGGTGAACATACCAGCCACTACCGCCTGTACATCTGAGACGATGAGCGCGAGGTCCTTGCCTTGCGACTTCACGCCACAGCGCACTCCCGCCGCCCGAAAGCCGCGCGGCGCGGTCACAGAACCGGATATCCACTCCACCCTCAGAAAATCCTCGCCCCCGATTTCTCCCAGTCCGCCAGGAACCGCTGGATGCCAATGTCGGTCAGCGGATGCTGATAGAGCTGCTCCAGCACTTTGAAGGGCACGGTGCAGGCGTGTGCGCCCGCCCGTAACGCCTCCACCACATGCATCGGATGGCGCACGCTGGCGACCAGCACCTGACTCTTGAAACCGTACTCTTGAATCATATTCACTGTGTCGCGCACGGCGTTCATGCCCTCGCCGCTGACGTCGTCCACACGCCCGACGAAGTTGCTGATGTAGTACGCCCCCGCTTTCGCCGCCAGAAACGCTTGCGAGAGGCTGAACACCAGCGTCACATTACAGCGGATGCCTTCCTGCGAGAGCGCTTTCACCGCCTTCATGCCCTCTTTGGTCATGGGGATTTTGACCACGATATTGGGATGCCAGCTGGCGACCTCGCGCGCTTCGCGAATCATGCCTTCCGCCTCAAGGCTCACCACCTCCGCGCTGATGTCGCCCGGGTTGACGATTTGGCAGATTTCCTGCACCACGTCTTTGAAGGGGCGCCCCTCCTTCGCCACCAGAGAGGGGTTGGTGGTCACGCCCTCAATCGCGCCCCAGCTCCAGGCAGTTTTAATCTCGTCGATGTTGGCTGTATCCAGAAAGAGCTTCATCCTATCGCCTCCTTCGCCGTATGACGCAAGCACTCAGGTGCCAGAACAACGATCCTGCGAGTGCCAGAAACAGCAACGCAAGTGCACTGCGATTAACCAGCCGGTCCGAAATAGTTATCCCCAACCTACGGGCGTAATGGCTGATACATCCTTCATTGTACGTAGCGCCGGGGTTCACCTTCGCCCTCAATGTGTTCTCGAGCAGGGTGAGCGGGCAATCTTGCAGGACAACAAAAAGCCCCCATCCTGCTAACATCAGTATCCAGAAGGTGATTTCCAGCCTTCGCCATCGTTGCAGTTGCCCGACAAACAGCAGCAGGGTCCCCACCACGAAGCCGAGTACGAACAGGGCGTGTACCATTACCACAATATTTGCCAGCCACCACCAGAGCACCACCTTGTAACCTGCCTCACTTCGTGCTTGAGTGGGTGCATACCCTAAGTCAGCCATACCAAACAGTAATGCGCACATCTTGCGCGTGAGTCATGGGCGAGACGCTCATGCCATGTAGAAAACTTCCCACTGTCTTAGATTAAGTCATCCAGCAACACACATCCTGAGCCAATAGCGCGGGCAAGACGCAGATCATTGGTCAAAAGCAGATCCGCCTTTTGAATGCGCATGGTCGCCCAATGGATAGCATCGGGGGTGCGCAAAGCAGGGTATTTCGCCCGCAAAGAGGCTGCTTCCATCAACACTTCGAGTGTGACAGGCACGAGGACAAGGTCGGAAGCCATAAGTGCTTGACGATATGCTTCTATCAATACGTGGTTATCTACGCGCATCGGTACAATCAGACATTCTAAAATAGTTAATTGACTGGTAATGAGACGAACAACAGTGGTTTGCGCTTGTTCCAGCAGTGGCTCCAGAACAGGACGATAACGATGATGGCTCTCCACGACATAAACCAGAATGTTGGCGTCGAGATATACAGTTGCGCCCTTGGCGAGCTTTAATCCTGCCACTCTTCACGCTCCTGCTGTAGCAAGCGGTCATACTCTTCCCAGCTCGGGGCAGCAAGAGGTGTTCCACGTGGCGGCTGAGCTGTAAGCACCTCATAAAGCGTCGTCGGGCGTGGCTCTGTTTTGTTAATTAACACGATGACTTCTACCGAATCACCCTCTGGTAGTTCGGGGTCTACAATCTCAATACGATGTCCGGCGAGTACTCTAGTACGCAGCCTCAAAGCGGTTTCCATTCTGCATCACCTGCAGATATTATACTCCTATCCCTTACCTCGCTGCCAGCGGTCGTAGAACACCGCCACAATCACCATCGCGCCAATCAGTACCTGCTGCCACTCTACCTCTACATTCAGCAGGTTGCAGCCGTTGCGGATAATCGCCATCAGGAACGCGCCCAGCAACGTGCCCACAATACTGCCCTGTCCACCCATCAGGCTGGTGCCTCCAATCACCGCAGCGGCGATAGCATCCAGTTCCCAGCCCTTGCCTGCGGTCGGCTGAGCCACCGTCGCCCGACTGGCTTGCAATACCCCTGCTAGCCCCGCACACAACCCGCACAGCACAAAGTATGCGCTCTGGTAGCGCACCAGCGACACCCCCGACAGACGCGCCGCCTCCGCGTTGCCGCCAATAGCGTAACAGTAACGCCCCAGCTTCGTGAAGCCCAGCAGCAGGTGGAAGAGCACCGCCACCACCAGCAGCACCCACAGCGACCACTCCTTGCCCAGGCGATCAAAGCCGGGCGCAACGCCCGTCAGCGATACCCCTCCGCTAATCAGCAATGCCGCACCGCTTGCCATGCCCAGCATTCCCAACGTGACCACGAAGGCAGGCATACGCAGGCGTGTGGTGACCCAGCCGTTAAACAGCCCGCACAGTGCGCCTGTCGCCAAACCTATCAGCACCCCCGCCCACGCTGGAAAGCCCATCTCTCTCATCACGTACACCGCCGTTACTCCACTTAACGCCAGTACCGCGCCTACCGACAGGTCAATGCCTCCTGAGATAATCACCACCGTCTCGCCAATCGCCAGTATCGCCACGGCAACCGTTTGTATCGCTACTGTGCGCAGGTTGTGCCAGGTGAGGAAGGCAGGCGTCTGCGTGCTGAGGAATAACCCCAAAAGCACCAGAAACGACAGCGGAGCCAGCACTTGACGGTATGAGGCGATAAACTTCCGCCAGAAAGGTAGGAGGAACGTACGAAGCCAAACCAGGCGAACCCTCAAATAGCGATATAGGATGAAAAACCTTTGCCAGGCAGAGAAGGGTTTCATGTTAGTCCAGATAATACCGCACGTTGGTAATCACCACATCGCGGATGTTGCCTAGCGCCAGCTTAATCAGTAGAGCCGAGTTGTTGTGCAGCACACGCTCCCACCATTTGGTAACCACAAACTCCGGCAAGACCACAGTGATCAGATGGCGTGGGTGGTCCTGACGCACCTGACGCACATACTCCACCAGCGGACCGATTAACGAACGGTAGGGCGACTCGATAATCACCAGCGGCATATCGCCGCCCCATTGCTCCCACCGCTCCTTTAGCCGTTGCGTGTCGGCAGGGTTAATCTCGATATGCACCGCGCGGTGGTCTTTAGAGATTTCGCGAGCGTATTCCAACGCGGGAACCACTCCTCGGTGCACGTCAGGTACCAGCACCAGCACGGTGTGGGGAGGCAGAGGTTGCGGTTCGTAGCCGATGAGTGTCAGGCGAGAGCGTACCTTCTGGTAGTGTCGATTGACCTGAGTGAATATCCACATCAGAATCGGGATCACCACGACTACCAGCCACGCACCCTGTGGTCCCTTCTCCACAATAATCACCAGCAACACAATGCCCGTTGCCATCGCGCCGACGCCGTTCACCACCGTTTTCCACTGCCATCCCGCCCCTTTCTGCATGAGCCAGTGCCTGACCATACCTGCCTGGGAAAGGGTGAAAGCGGTAAAGACGCCCACCGCGTACAGCGGGATCAGGCGGTCAACGCTACCTTGGAAAGCCACCACCAGGATAGAGACAAACACTGCTAGCAAGATGATGCCGTTCGAGAAGACGAGGCGGTCGCCCAGGTTCGCCAGCTGGCGAGGCATGTAGCCATGCCGCGCGAGGATAGAGCTCAGGCGAGGGAAGTCAGCGTAGGCAGTGTTCGCAGCGAGCACAAGGATGATTGCGGTCGCGAACAGGATGACCCCGCGAAAGAAGGGATCGTCGTGGAAAACCACTCTGGCGACCATCGAAATGACCGATTCCGCTCCTGCGTCTTCTCCGTGCGCGCCGTGTCCATAGTAGACGATGTGATACTTCTGTGCGATATATGAGATACCCAGGAAGATAGTGCTCAGGATGGCTCCCATCGCTACCAGGGTGTGCGCGGCGTTTCTGCTTTCGGGGGGGCGGAACGCCTGCACGCCGTCCGCTACCGCCTCGATACCGGTCATCGCCGCACAGCCGGAAGCGAACGCCCTCAAAATCACGCCGAGCGACAGGGCGTGAACTACCTGTTGAGCGGTCTGCTGCGCTGGCGGCTGGTAAGGGCGCGGATGGTAGCCAAATAGCGGTCCCAACACGCCCACCGCTACCATGCCCAGCATGGTGACTACGAAGAAGTAGGTCGGAAAGGCAAAGAGCGTACCGCTCTCACGCGCCCCACGTAAGTTCGCCAGGGTAAGAAACCATATCGCAGCGATTGCCAGCTCCGTCTGGTACGGCGCGAGCTCTGTGAAGAAGGAGGTGATTTGCTGCACGCCGGCGGTAATGCTTACCGCTACGGTCAGCACATAGTCTGTCAGGATAGCTCCTGCTGCCAGCAGTCCCCAATTGATACCCAGGTTCTCGCGCGAGACGATGTACGTGCCCCCGCCCTGTGGGTAAGCATAAACCGTTTGGGTGTAGGAAATCACCACAATCCAGAGCAGTACCACGATAGCGATAGAGATGGGTACCGTCAGGTGCAACACGTGCGGACCCGCAATCAGCAGGTTTAACAATATTGCTTGCGTGGCGTATGCTGTGGAGGAGAGGGCGTCAGAAGCAAAAATCGGCAACGCCAGTACCTTCGGCAATCGCTGGTGAGCCATCTGTTCTGTAGAAAGCGGTGAACCGAATATCAGCCGCCTCACCAGCGACCAGTCCAGACGAATCTGCGAGCTCTTTCCCATCAGCGCCTCAACCGTCTCATTTCCCTAAGCCATTTCACAATTCGGCAGGCATAATCCTTCTCGCCAGGGTTAACGGTTGTTCGCCTCGCGCATTATCTGCACTACTTGCGGGGTACGCTGGGCATTCACATCATACGGGTCGCCCGGGCTCATCCAGTTCCATACCAGAGTGAGCGGAATGTTCAATCTTCTCGCTTGTTCTATCACATTTCGCAGGAAGGGCGCGTCCGGGCGTTGAGCGTATTCGTCACCCGTTTCGCCGATGTAGAGCGGCTTGCCAATACGCTCGGCAGCGCGTTTGAATACAGCAAGCACCTCTGCCGAATCTTCGTCCTTGTTGCCAAAGCGCAGGTTATCGTGTTTGCGGTAGAAGTGGATACTGATGAGGTCTACAGGGTCAGGGTGGGTATCGCGCAGATAGGTTTGCATCTGCTGTTCGTTGTCTTCCGTCCAGTCTCCTTTGCCCCCTGCTTGCCTCAGGTGCTGCGCGGCTGGTCGCGGCGCGGAAAAGCCCGAGCCGATAAGGTGGTTGGGATCTATCTGTTTAATGAAGGTTGCCCACTCTTTCAGGAAAGGTATCATCTGTTCGGTAGTAAAGTTATCGCGGCGTAAACGCATGAACGACGTGCCCTCGTGTACGGGGTTCAAGTCGCTTCTGCCGTGGGGGAACATAAACTCCAGGTCTACCCCCAGGTTCATCTCGTTGGTCAACTCCCAGAACAGGATCGTCGGCTCGTTTTTATAGCGCGAAACCAGCTGGTACGTGTACAGCCACAGGTACTGACGCGAACGCGAATCGGGGTTCGTCAGCATGTCCTGCACGCACTCGTTTGCCATATCGGGAAAGAGGTAGATGTTCCAGTTAATCACAGGTATCAGGCGTACGCGGTGGCTTTTGGCGGTGCGTACCAGCTCATCAAACGCGCCCCAATACACCTTCTCGTTCGCCCAGTTGCGCATGTGCGAGGGATAAAAGCCTACACCGGCGAAGCGGATGACGGAAAAGCCCTGCTTTGCCGCTTCCTCGATGGCTTGCACTGCCTGTTGCCTCGCCTCTCCGCCCTCCAGAAAGCGCAGGAAAAGGTCAAACTTATTCACCGACACCAGCCGCAAGGGCTTACCATCCAGCAACAGTTGCGTGCCTTGCCGTCGCAAGAAACCGTCTCCTCCTTGCGAGGAAGCTGCATGAGTGAAAAGGATGCAGAGCATCATATTCAGGACAAGCAGTCGCATATTTCCACCTCACAACAGGAAGACTATGACAACCTCTCAAGCAAAACAGCCATGCAGCGAGGCTTGCACTATGAGAGCCGCCTCTCCTCTTCGAACTGCTCCTTCGCCCTCTGGAAGCCTTCCATCAATACGCTCATCTCGTCTACGATGTTGAAGAAGCGCGCGCCCATCGCCATCTGCTCGGCGTACGGGGGAACGTTGCCCGCGACCGCCCAGTACTTGCCATGCCGGCTACACGCCTGCGCAACCTGTTCAATGGCTTCCCGCATCAACGGATGCGTGTACTCGCCGCGGATACCCAGGCTCTGCGACAGGTCAGCAGGCCCTACGAGTAGCAGGTCTAATCCCTCTGTGCGGGCTATTGCCTCGATATTTTGCACCGCTTCCTTGCGTTCTATCATGACACCCAGCAGTATCTCGCGATTTGCCCAGTCGCAGTATTCCTGCAGGGGCAGGATGCCGTAGCGCGTATCCACGCTGCCGCCGATACCGCGCCAGCCCAGTGGGGCAAAACGCGCCATCTGCACGAACTCGCGTGCGTCCTCTCCGCCTGTGCAGTGGGGCAACAGTAAGCCCGTTGCTCCCGCCTCCAGAGGGCGGATGACGTTGTTGTAGCTTCCTCGCGGGATGCGCACGATGGCTTCCATGCCTGTCGCTCTCGCTGCCAGGATCATCTGAGACAACTGCTCCCACGTGGTGTCGGAATGTTCCATCTCAATCCACACGCCGTCGTAGCCCGCGATGCCCAGCATCTCCACAATTTTCCAGTGTGGAACTGTCCACACCGCCCCAATGACCACAGGCTTCCCCTCACGCAGTTTCTGCAGAACCCGGTTGAGATGCATCGCTTTTTCGCCTCCTGTCGTATGGGCATCTGTTCGCGGTGTGGGGTGGGAGTTCCTGTTCGATGAAGCGCGAGAATACGTTCAACGGCTGCAACAGCTGCGAGGTACAGTAGCAGTGCCGTACCTTCCCCCTGTTATGCTGAGCTGTAGGCGAGGTATCTTGTCTCTATTGTCATGCTGAGCCGCAGGCGGAGCGTCTCCTGGTAGCGAGCAAGCGAGATTCTTCGCTTGCGCTCAGAATGACATGGTGTGCGTTTTTTCTGTCATGCTGAGCGCGAGCGAAGAATCTCAGACTGTCGTTACAACGACATTCTTTGCTCTGCTCAGGATGACAATCTGGTACTTCGTTCTGTAGCCCACCATTGAAATGGTGGGCTATGACGGAAACCAACCTGCCTGCGCAGGTTGGTCCTATTCACAGCCCCCGATTTTAATCAGGGGCAGGATGTTGCGAAATCCCCAAATCGCATGTCATACGGGGTTGCACATCCTGAACGCAGGGCAGGGTGCTGAGGGCTTTACAGTGTGCAGACGCAATATCTCTGTATCCACGCGCAACATTCTGGCAACATCATAGATTGCCTGCGCAGCGATGCCGCCCAGCGTTGGCGGGTCAATACCCAGTCGCGCGTTCAGCACCAGCATCGCCTGATGTACATCGCCCAGCTCTTCGCCTCCAAACACCGGTTCGGTATCATTGCTCAGCAAACTCGCCCCCATCGCGCGTGCATGGCAGTGCAAAGCGAGTTTGATATGCAGTACCTCGCTGCCTCGTGAGAGGGCGGCGTCACGCAAACGTCGCAGTAACAGCTCTGCATACTCTCGCGCGTTAAAGGTAGGTTCACCCACCAGTTGTACAGAGGCGTTCAACCAGCCAAGTTTCACACCGCCAATTTCGTACGCGCTGTAATCCACCTTTTCCAGTACACGCGAACCGACAGGAGCATCTTGCATGACGTGGTTCATCCACTCGTCCACGCCGTCGCCGCGCTTTGCGGAGATGGTAATCACCGTCTTGTCTGGATGGTGTTGGCGCAGGGCATCTGTCAGCTTTTGCGCTTCTTCAGTGGAGAGCTTATCTACCTTGTTCAACACCAGAATATCCGCCTCTTCCAGTTGACGATGGAAGAGAGGGGCGAAGCTGCGAGCGAACTCGCTGGGCTTTTCCTCCAGCAACATTTCGTACAGCCGCATCGGGTCTATAAGTACCGAGAAGGGGGAGAAGCGAAAGACGCCGCCGTAGAACTGTCGGAGAGGGTTAATGACTGTCGCAACGGTATCAGCGCAGCTGGCAACAGGCTCGGCGATGAGTACATCTGGCTCCTGCATGAGCACGCGCTCGGTGGCATCCAGAAGGTCATTGAACTCACAACCAAAACAGCCGCCCGAAACCTCCGCTACAGGCATCCCAAACTGTCGCACCAGCGCAGCGTCTACCATTTCCTCTGCATGGTCGTTAGTTACCAGTCCCACGTTCAAGCCGTCTTGCAGTAATCGACGCGCCAGTGCGCCCATGGCAGTGGTTTTGCCTGCGCCCAGAAATCCTCCGACGAAAATCAAACGTACCGGTTTGGCAGCAGCTAGCGGCCTCGGCTGGTATGCTTGCTCTGACATGCTCACAGCCCCCCTTCTATTTGTACTGTACCTTTCGCC
>JANWYZ010000115.1 GCA_025054895.1 bacterium
TGCACCGCCCAGAGGAGTGCCACCTACGCCTTTGAAGGCAAGGATGAAGCTGTTACCGCGGGGGGCCCCATCGGGCTGGGCGATAGCGTACACCTCCGCCCCCACGCTAGTCAACATACTCATTGCAGTTACTTCATCGTAGGCTGCACCGTAGAACATGCTGAACCGCTTGACGGCGCCCGGCGCGAGATCACCGAACTTCAGCAAGAAGTACGCGCCCTGATCGCGTGGCCCCCAGTCGGTCACGTTGGTATTTGGGGGAAACGAGCCGAGCGGGGTTGTCGAAGCGAGTGGGTTTGCCGTATCAAAGCCGTTGTTGTGCACCAGATGCACGTTGCTGGCAGGCAAGCCGCCGATAGTGATGTACTCGCTGAACGGGGTCGGAGGCACGTCGAAATCCACCACACGCACGTAGCGCAGGTCGGTAAGGGTGCCCATGACACTGGTGTTTGCTAGCGATACCTGCACTTGGAAAAGCGCACCCATCGTGCTGGAAACAGCCGGCAAGAAATGATGGACAATCACTAGGCTAGGTAGAGTGTTTATGGACACTACCGACGTGGCGCTCGTGGGGGTGGAAGTGAAGCTAACCAGATTCAGGTTGCCAAGCCAAAAGGCTGGGGAAAGAGAGTCACCCGCTACTACGCCATTTGCAGAGACCCCCCACTCTTCGTGCCACCATCCCACGGCGACAGCCTCGCCCGCTCCTGTCAGCCTGAGGCCGATGTCATCGTGGATCAGAGCGCCCTTGTCTCGGATACCGATCTGCACCGGTCCGCTGGTAAGCACAGTTTGCGCTAGAACTGGCAAAGATAGTGCTAAGCCCGCTACCGTCGCGGCTAGCAAGGGCAAGAACCTTTTCATGATAGTACCTCCTTCCGTAGATTTTTCTTACTCGCCCCTACTGTAAAGCAAAACCCCCAACAACAGTGCTGAGTGAAATACCGGTTATCGTCATGATGCGATTGAAAAACGGCAATATTACTGTCAGTAAGGTTGCTGGGATGTTAAGGCGTCCTGAGCGGGGAGTCGGTGAGTTGCCTCACTCCACTCAGCAACCGGGCGAGGACGGCTTCGATCACATCGCTTGCTACATAGTCAGCCGATACAGGGTACAATCACACGGACGGACAGGAGGATACAGGATGTCGGAACTGCTGGTACGTTCGTATAGGGGGTTAGTCATCGTCCGTGTCGAGGCGGGTAGCCTCGCGGAGGAGATCGGATTGCAACCGGGCGACGTGTTGCTGTCTATCAATGGCAAGCGGGTGGCGGACACGCTGGACTATCGTTTTCACGTCACAGAGCCTTATATCGAGTTGACCATCCAGCGCGGCGATGCAACGTTGAGCCTGGCAACCCAGAAGGAGCCGTACGACCTGCTGGGCATTGAGTTTGAAAACGAACTCGCTGACAAGATACACACCTGCAACAATAAGTGTGTCTTCTGCTTCATCCACCAGATGCCCAAGGGGATGCGCCGCTCGCTGTACCTGATGGACGACGATTTTCGCCTATCGTTCCTTTACGGCAACTACGTCACCCTGACCAACGTGACGGAAGAGGAGTTCCAGCGCATTCTCGAACAGAGGCTCAGCCCGATGTACGTTTCGGTACACGCCACCAGTCCTGAATTACGTGGGCGTCTGTTAGGGAAGCGCGAACCTGCGCCGATTCTGCCTCTGCTGCAGCGCCTTCACGACGGAGGCGTCGATGTACACGCCCAAATCGTGCTTTGCCCCGGCTGGAACGACGGCGAGGCGTTGCGTCAAACCTTGTACGACCTGGCGCTGCTCCACCCGTCAATCACAGGCAAGCGGGCGGGAACATTATCGGTAGCAATCGTGCCCGTTGGGCTGACGAAATTCCGGCAGAAGCTTACGCCTCTAAACCCTCCTGACCGGGCGTACGCGCGGCGGTTCATCTGCGAAGTGCGCTCACTGGAACGCCATTTCCAGAAACGGCTTGGCACTCGCTTCGCTTTCCTCTCCGACGAGTGGTTTTTCCTCGCAGATCAGCCGATACCCGGGCGCCGTTACTACGAGGACTTCCCGCAGCTGGAGGACGGTGTGGGCACAGTGCGCCTGTTCCTTGACCGCGCGTACCACGTTGCGCGTCGTCTTCCTGCTGCCTTGCCTTACGCGGTACAGGCTACACTGGTTACCGGGGAGCTGCCCGCCAGGGTAATCGAGCGTTTCGCGCAGATGCTACAGCGGGTGCAGGGGGTAGAGCTAAACGTCTGTGCGGTGAAGAACCACTTCTTCGGCGGCACGGTGAGCGTAGCGGGGTTGCTTACCGCGCAGGATATTGCGGACGCCCTCTCTCGCTTCCCCACTTACCCCACCATCGTGCTACCCTCCATCTGCCTGCGTGAGGGGTACCTGTTCCTTGACGATGTGACAGTAGAACAATTTGAAATGCGAATAGGGCGCAGAGTAGTAGTAGTAGAGCCTCATCCGACGGCGTTGTGGCGAGCTGTGCTTGGTGTTCTGCCGGAGTCACCATGAAGAATTGACCGCTCGTAGCCGATAATCTCTATTGATTACATTTAGTAGGTCTACCTTAAAGTGCTGGACAGGAAAGCAGTGTATCTTCCGTAGCGAGGTGGAGAAAATGCACACGTTTCGCGACTTGTCGATAGCCGCTAAATTGAGTATCAGCTTTGGGATGTGCGTCCTACTAACTGTCTCAGCAGGTATTTTCAGCCTGACACAGCTCAAACGAGTTGTTCAGCCAGCTCGCGAAATCGCAGAGCATCATCTGACGAGCGCTATCATATTTGGCAGGATCAGCTCGAACATTCAACAGGTTCGAGCACGTGAGTTTCGCCATATACTGGCGATCGGTAACTTACAGGAGATGCAGGCGGCTGAGGAAGCGGCGCGTAAGAACATTCAGACGGTGGAACAGTATTTCAAGCAATACGAAGCCTCTTTGAACGCAACAGATGATCGCCAGCTCTTCGAGCAGCTGAAGAGCGCTTGGGCAGAGTACTTACAATTGCACGAGCAACTCATTCTTCTAAACCGTCAGGGCAAACGTATCGAGTCCGAGCGTTTCGCAGCGGAGAAGATGCGCCCCTTATTGCGCGAACGCCTCGACCCGTTAATGCAACAGATTGACCAGGACATTAGCCAGAAAAGCCAGCGCGCCGAAAGAGCCATTGCTGCGGCATATCAGAGGGCGCAGGCATGGATGGTTTTTTTCATCATCTGTGTCGCGCTGACCTGTCTATTTTTTGGCTGGATTATCACACGTTACACGGCGAACGTTGTACGGCAGGTAGTGCGGAGTATGGAAAGTTTGCGCTCCGCTGACCTGAATAATCTGAAGCAGGCTATGTTGGCGTTAGAGCAGAACAACCTGACCGCACACATAACCTTGCAAGCTCAGCCGCTAAGCATCTACTCCCGTGATGAGTTTGGTGTATTGGCGCGTACTTACAACTCCATTGTTGATGCTCTTCAGGAAGTCGCTCGTGCCTACTCCAAAGCACAGGAGCGGTTGCGCGAATTACTGATACAGATTGCACAGTCTGCAGGTGAAGTCTCTGGCGCCAGCCGAGAGCTCGCCTCTTCCACAGAGCAGTATAGTCAGGCGTCTACGGAGATCGCGGTCGGCAGTGAGCAGCTTGCCCAGCAGGCAGGCGAGGTGGCGCAAGCGATGGACAGCCTGGACCGCGCCATCCGTAGCGTGCAACAGAGCAGTCAAACCCAGCGCGAAGCCGCTCAGCAAGCTGAAGAAGGCATGAGGCAAGCCGCTCAGGCAGTGGAGGAGGTGGCGCGCTCTGCCCAGCAAATGGCTGCTTCCGCCCAGCAAGCCAGCGCCATCGCCCAGCAGGGCGGGCAGTCGGTGGAGGAGATGCTGCACACAATGCGCCAGATCCAGCAGCAGGCGGAAGCCTCCGCGCAGAAGGTCGCCCAGTTAGACCAGTTAGGTCAGCAGATAGGTCACATTGTGCAGACCATTGAGCAGATAGCGGAACAGACCAACCTGTTAGCGTTGAACGCGGCGATCGAGGCGGCTCGGGCGGGCGAACACGGCAGGGGTTTTGCTGTGGTAGCGGACGAGGTGCGCAAGTTAGCGGAGCAGGCGGGGGCAGCCACGAAAGAGATTGCCTCGCTGATTAGCGACGTGCGCTCCAGTGTGGATGTGGCTGTGCGGGAGATGCAGGCGACAGCGCGGAGCGTGACGGAGGGCTTCGTACGCAGTGAGCAGGTGGGTTCGGCGTTAGTGCAGATAGTGGAGGCGGCGCAGCAGGTAGCGGGTGAGGTGCAGTCGGTGACGGCGGTAGCGGAGGAGATGTCGGCGAGCGTGCAGCAGGTGTTGGCGACGGTGAGCACGGTGTTGCAGAGCGCGGAGGAGAACGCACGGGCGGTTGTCGAGATGGCGTCGGGTTCGTCTCAGGTATCGTCGGCAATCGCTTCAGTGGCGAGCATCAGCGAGGAGGCGGCTGCAAGCGCGGAAGAGCTCACTGCAGCCAATGAAGAAGTCGCTGCAACCGCTCAGGAACTCTCTAAAATGGCTGCAGAACTACAGCTGGCATTAGCACAGTTCAATACGGGTGATAGCACTGCCTTACAGGAGTGCATTCACGTATTCAAGGAGGCGCACCTCAACAGGGCTGAACGTCTGCGCAAAGTGCTGGATGGCAAGGTTTCGCTAACAGAAAATGGGTTGGGTGATCACACTACCTGTCACTTCGGCAAATGGTACTACGGTACCGGACAGAGAGACTTCGCCTCCTATCCCGACTTTCTGGCTATCGAGGAACCACATGTGCGCTTCCATCAGCTGGAGAGGGAAATCGTCTCTTTGGTAAACCGTGGGCAGAAAGCGCAGGCGGAGCGTCTATTGGCTGAGGTCGTCCGGGTCAGAGACGAAATCGTACATCGTCTGGATACGCTGATGAGCATAATACGTGGCGAGGGCAAGGGTGCATTGCGAAAGGCTGCGTAGATTAACCTTACCCTTGCCCTTGTAGCCCGGGTCGCCGCAACAGTATGGCAAGGGTCAGGGGTGAGGTTCTTGCTGGCAGTCATGAGCTCAGCAGCACCGTTTCCTGCTCGAACAGCCGGGCGGCGATTTGTAAGGCAACAGCCGCCGTCAGGCAAGAGATAAACAGCGAGAGCGCCATAAACGACGGCTCCAGGACGCCCGTCAGCACCTGCTTGATGATGATTGCGCTGTTCAGCACCGGCACCGCCGCCAGCCACAACCCCGATTCCGTACGAGCAAACATCGAAGCCACTGCAGGCAATACAATCAGCGTGCTGAGCGGTATCAAGTAGGTCTGCGCCTCCTTCTGGTTGCGGGCGAAGGTGGAAATAATGAGTAATAACGCCGAATAGAAAACGCTTAGAGGCAGCAAGGTGATCACCAGCGTACCAAGCGTCGGGAGAGACAGGCTGAACTGAACCGCCCGCTCGGCGAAAATGCGCGATACAGCAGGCAGGGCAAACGCCAATAACATCCCCAACATGGCGAATATCGCTGCTACCATACACACTGTCGTCACTGTCAGGAATTTGCCCCACACAATCTGACGGCGCGAGGCAGGCGTTGCCAGCAGTGTTTCGAGCGTGCCACGTTCTTTTTCGCCAGCAACGAGGTCGAACGCGGGCGACACCGCCCCGAAAAACGCTGACAGCACAATCACATACGGTAGAATAATGCTCAGGACGAGATTGCCCACAGGGTTTTCGGTCTGTATCGCCTGCGTGGTGATTGATAGAGGCTGCGTGAACTCTGTACCGATAAAGCGACGCGCAAGACGCCTCTGCACCCACTCCGCGCTGAAACGGTCAGCCAGCGCCTTTAACCTCTGCACCGCGTCGCGCGAACTATCGTTCAACGGGTCGTACAACACCAGCACTTTCGCGGTGCTCTCGTTGTATAATCGCTCGTCGAACCGCTCATCCAGTACAGCTACCGCTTTCACCTGGCGATTACGCAGCATCGATTCTGCCTGTTGACGCTCTGTTAGCTGCTGGACGGCGAAGCCTGCTTGCTCCAGCGCTGCTGTAAACTCTTTGCCACCTTGTGGAGCGATGACCGCTACCGGAATCACCACCTTACGGGCGGACGCCTCGCGCTGGTACAGCATCATGCCGATACCCCACAGTAACATGGGCGTAAACAACAGAGGAGAAATGACCGTAGAAAAGATAACGCGACGGTCGCGCAATACCTCGCGCAGCTCCTTCCAGAAGACCACAAAGGTCCGGTTCACTATTCGCCCCCCTTCTCGCCGATGAGGCTCAGGAAAACCAGCTCCAGCGCACGCTCACCGGTACGCGCCCGCAGTTCTTCCAGGGTGCCGATTGCTACGATGCGCCCCCGATGGATGACGGCGATGCGGTCGCACAACCGCTCCGCTTCGCTCATGATGTGCGTGGAGAATAAAACTGTATGTCCGCGTCTGCGACTCTCTTCGATAAACTGAATGATAGTGCGCGAGGTAACTACATCCAGTCCAGCGGTCGGCTCGTCCATGAACATCACAGGTGGACTGTGGATGATACTGCGGGCGATGCTGACGCGCTGCCTTTGCCCTGTCGAGAGGCGATCGCACCGTCCGTCGATAAACTCGCCCATCTGCAGAGTTTCTACCAAGTCGTCCACTCGCCGACGCAACAGCTCGCCCGACAGCCCGTACAACGAACCGAAGTACGTTAGCATCTCCCGCGCGGTGAGACGACCGTACAACGCAGTAGAACCCGTCAGGTAGCCAATATGCTGGCGTACCTGCTGCGGTTGCGTCAGGATATTGTAGCCCGCTACGATAGCGTCACCAACCGACGGAGCCAGTATCGTGCCCAGCACACGCAAGAGCGTGGTTTTCCCTGCACCGTTCACCCCCAGAATGCCGAACACCTCGCCGGGCTGTGTTTCGAAACTCACCTCGTCCAGCGCAACCACTCTGCCCCGTTTGCGGTCGGTGAAAATTTTGCTCAACTCCAATGCGGTTACCATTCGTTTTAACCATTTTGTCAAATAAGGCAGAAGCTTACCGGGGAGACCGCTTGAGAACACACTCCACGCTACCATTATATCTGCCGCTGCAAGTGGCTGTCAAACGTCCAGAGACAGATTTGCCCTGCTCAGGCACTTCTTCTCCAGAGGACGACAATCGTCACACCGCGAAACTACAGACAGCGTTACAGGAGGTGGCAACGTGATAAAGAGTTTTCTCACTGGCGTGCTGGTTTTGCTTCTTGCTGTTGTCGGCTCCCCTCAGACTCCGGGTTGGACGCAGGTGCGGCAAGAGGTTCCCTCTTCCATCAAGCTGCCCGACGTGCAGTATACGCCCGTCCGCGTGTGGGAAGCAGAGGATGCCAGTTCCAATGTAGGGCGTATCGTGAACGACTCCGAAGCACACGGCGGCAAGGCGCGAGAGGGCAGGACTTCCGAGCGAGGAGGTCAGCGGGAACTGGAAGGGCACATTCTGTATGGACCGTATATCGACCTGCCGCCCGGCACCTACGCCGCGTTCTTCCGCGTGAAACTACTGGACGATTCACGGGACGGCGAAACGGTTGCGGAAATAGACGCCTGCACAGGCTACGGACAAAACATCCTCGCCGCACGAGAGATAGTAGATACCGACCTGTCGGCGGGCAAATACGTGCAGATTCCCCTCTTCTTCCGTTACGATGGGGGCAAGCTGGAGTGCCGACTGCGCTGGACAGCTTACGCTTCCCTGCGTGTAGACAGGGTAAGCCTCTTTCGCGTAGAGGGTGTGACCGTACCTCTGGGAGTGCAGAGAGTAGCACCGCCTCAGCCATCTGGAGAACCCAAAGACCTGCCAGCGGCGCCTTCCCCGTCGCTCAGCGAGATATTCGCCAAATCATCTCCTCCTGCGGAAACCCTGCTCGTAGCGGATATTCGCCCACAGCCTGCTGACTGGCAGATGTTGTTGTTCTCTCTGCAAGGCGTTGTAAATCGTCGTAAACCGCAGATTTACTTTTTGTTCAATGAAACCGATGAGCTCTGGCTGGACTGGATGCGCCAGCGCGGTTGGGTGAAGCGTACAGAGCGTGTGAGCCATCCGCAGCAGCTACTTCAGCGGTTTCGCTCCGCCGTCAAGGGTATGGTGATTACCGACCCTACCTTGCCTGCCACGAAAAACGTTGCCACCATGTTAGCGGGATTGCATGATGCGGTAGTGGCGTCGCCCCGTATCGCCAGAGGTCTGAGCCTGCCCGTTGTCGCCGACTTGCGGGGACGCTGGAAGAAGAACGTGGACGCCTACCGCTGGGCTTTCGAGACGCTGTGGAGCCAGATGAATCCTCGCCTTGTCGCCTGTTCCTATCCCGACCACCTTGCCCTGCGCGATTATCTGGTGGCGAACAGGGTGTTCATCTTCTGGATATCGGGACCGATTGACGGCGCACGTGCGTATTCTGACCCCAACGCGGAGGCGCGTCTTGCGGAAGAGGTTCTGGCGAAAATGCCGCCCAACGGATGCGTGCTGAGCTACCCCTGGGCGGGTAAGGACATCGGCATCGGCGAGGGACCGGGCGTCACCCTCTTCGCCGAGTTCGGCAAGTACCTTGTGGGCACGATTAACGTCTCCAATCTCACCGTGCATTCGGGGATCCGCGTGGCGCAGTTTCGGCAGAAGCCCGCGCCTCCGGTTCCTCCGCTGAGAGACGACAAGGTGTACGTCTCCTTTATCATGTCCGACGGGGACAACCTACCTGTGTTGACCAGCTTCAACTTCCCCCAGCTGTGGCGCGACCCTCTGCGAGGCACGTTTCCTATCGGCTGGACGATTAGCCCTGCGGCGGGATGGCTTATCCCGGCAGTGGTGGACTACTACTACGAGACCTCTTCGCCACAGGACTACTGGCTTACCGCCGTATCGGGACTGGGCTATACCTACCCCGACCCCTTCGGCAAACGCTACCGCGACAGTGAGAGGGTGTACATCGACTTCCTGAACCTCACCCGTCTGGCGATGGCGCCGATGGACCTGCATATCGCCTGGATTATGGGCGTTACCGACCCCAGGCGAATCGCCCAGTACGCCGACATCGTGCAGGCGCAGGCGCTGTTCCCCGACTACGGCAAGCGCGTCACCCGTTATGAAGACGCTACCTACCTCACTTCTCGCAACGTGCCGGTGTTCCATGCAGCGCTGAGCTGGCGAGAGAACGCCTCCAACGAGGAGCAACTTGCGCTATGGGAGCAACAGGTACGGGCGATGACGCCTGCGCATCGTCCCGCTTTCCTGCACCTTTTCTTGTGGAACTGGGGGACGAGCCTGCCGCTGTTGCGCGACCTGTTGCATCGCTTAGGCGACGAATACGTCGCTGTACGCCCTGACCACCTCGCTGCGCTCTATCGGCAGGTTATGGAGCGCGAGCAGATTATGACACGCCCTCCCGACCGCATTGCAGTACTGGGCAACCAGCGAGTCTCCTTCGCGGTACATGTGCGCAACACCAGCAAAGAGCGCCAGAAGATTACTGTGCGCGTAGAGGAAGGGCTTCAGCAGGCGACCACCTCTCTCCACACCATCGACCTGTCCCCGCCGAACGGCGTGGATGTGCTGGTAGCAGGGGTTCCGAACGCGGATGTGGTCAAAGTCGCCTTCGAAGGCGCGTTCGGTCGGCGGGATGTGCGCGTTCCGGTTGTGCGCGTGCTGCCCGAGCAGGTTCTTGGCGGGTTGCCCTCGCCTCTCGAGGCGGAACCTGTGGCGCTCTATGAAGCCGAGTCGCTGAGCCACCTTTCCGG
>JANWYZ010000116.1 GCA_025054895.1 bacterium
ATCACCGTTATTGAGGTGCTCAGTGTCGCCAACAAGCTGCCCGGAGAAGGGCAGGATGTTTACCTGCGCAAACAGAGAGGGGTTATCGAGGCAGGGGTGAATCTGGTAGAGATTGACCTGTTGCGCACGGGGCAATGGGTGCTGAGCATCCCTTTGGGGAACATCCCTCCGGAGCGACACACGCCTTACTTTGTGGTGGTCTTTCGCAGCTGGCAGCCCAAGAAGCGTGAGGTCTATCCAATAGCTCTCAACCAGCAATTACCGCAAATCGCCATTCCCCTACGCCCTTCCGACCAGGACGTTATGTTGGACCTGCAGGAACTGGTGAACCGTTGCTACCAGATAGGTCGGTACGACCAGTGGATAGACTATTCCCAGGATCCAGAACCTCCCCTACCTCCCGAAGGAGCGAAATGGTTACACCAGTTGCTCGTGGAAAAGGGAAAGCGGGCGTGTGATTAGCTGGTAATCACGTTAAATACCCAAACGCGCGCCTGCTTTTATTCATCCTTACGCTCGCCGCAAGCGGCGGTAGACTGTCCAGCCAATCACCGCTAGCGGAAGCCACACCACCGCCCACACCGCCAGCCAGATAATAACCGACCAGAGGCTCTGCGCGAAAGCCACCAGCGCGCGCACTGCGTCGGATGCTACCTTGCCCGTGCTGAAGCTTTCTGGTGGAACCAGCGGTTGCGTACGTGCGCTTTGCTGAAGTGTCACGCTAAGTGTGCAGTACTCCACCCGGTGCGACAAGAAGCGCAAACGCCCCTCCAGCCGTTCAATCTCCTGGCGCACCCGGCTGAGTTCACGTTCCACCGCCAGTGTGTCTGACAGCTTGCCCGTGCGCGACAGATGCCCCAGCAACCGCTCCTCGGTGCGTTTCAGATTGCGTAACTGCGCATCTACATCCACGTACTCTTCGGTGACATCCTCAGAGTTCACCTGTACGCTCAGCGCTTTACCCAGCCCTTTCACCGCGTTGAGAGCGTCCTCGAAGTGGTTTGCAGGCACGCGGAAAGTAATGGTAGCGTTCTGGTTGCCCAGTTCGTCCGTCCACTCGCGCAGGTCCGCCACATAGCCTTTGTTCTCCTTGATTAACACGGTCACCCGTTCTACGGCGGCTTTCGTCTCCTTCACTTCTATCGTCACAGAGGCAGTCTTAATCAGGTATCGTTCTGATTGGCTGGCGGTTAGCGCTGCCAGTGTAAGATCGCCTGCCGACGCATCGCCTGCGCTACCTGTCCTGCCGCCCATTGCGGGAGCCCCCAATATCGGCGCTTCCTTCGCAAAAGGCTCGCCTGCCATGGGCAAGCTTCCACTTTCGGAAAGACTCGTCGCCGCTTCAGGAAGCATGAGGCGGCGCACCACGTACGCTATCAGCAACACTATTACCGCCGCCGACAGCAGGAGAACCCAAAGGGAGAAGCGTTTCATGAAACCAATACCCCCTGCGGCGCGTCGTTCTGAGTGTAGGACGTACAGTAAATGACAAAGGTTACGGCAATGCGAACCTGTTTGAAACACACATCTGGCTGAACTGTCCGGCGCATAGACATCCATTTTACCAAAGGCGTATAATACAGGCGGAGGTGGGCGTTCATGCGAACCGCGTTCACTGCAGAACAGCTGCCCAACCCGTTGAACGCGCTGGGTGAGATGTTAAGTGCAGAGATGAGACAGCAGATGGCGCAGAAGCTGACAGGCGCTTAAGCGATGCATACGCGGAAAGGAGCTTATTATGCAACCAATGACACGCCGTGAGTTTCTTGGAACCGTATTGGCAGGAGCAGGCGGAATGCTACTGGATACGGTATCGAACGCTCAGCAAAAACCGCCCGTGCGCTCGCCAACAGAACAGGTGACATTGGGCAGGACGGGCATCAAGGCATCCTTCATTGGCATTGGCACGGGGATGCGCGGCTGGATGCGCCAATCCAACCATACCCGGATGGGCAAAGAAGCTTTCGTCTCACTGGTACGACATGCTTACGATAGCGGCATCACCCTCTTCGATACCGCCGACCTTTATGGCACGCATCCTTTCCTGCGCGATGCGCTGAAAGGCATTCCGCGCGAGAAGGTGGTTATCCAGAGCAAAATCTGGTTTGGCCCAATGGGTTTGCCAGAGCCAGTAACCGATGCAAGACGTGCGCTCGACCGCTTCCGGCAGGAGCTGGGGACAGACTACATCGACATCGTGCTGATGCACTGCACGACATCTCCTACCTGGACCGATGACTTGCGCCCAATGTTAGACGCATTGGAAGAGGCGCGCCAGAAGAAAATCATTCGTGCGCACGGCACGTCATGCCACAGCCTGCCCGCACTGAAAACCTCTCAGGCTTCGCCCTGGGTGCAGGTACAGCTGGCTCGCATCAACCACCGTGGTACGGCAATGGACGGCAGACCCGAAGAGATTGCTGAACTGCTGCGCCAGATGCGGACGGCAGGAAAAGGCGTTATCGGCATGAAGATTTTCGGAGAGGGGCGATTCCTTACTCCACAGGAACGCGAACAGAGCCTGCGCTTCGTGGTATCGCAACGATGCATCGATACGTTCATTATTGGTTTTGAAAAGCGTGAGCAGATAGACGAAACGCTCGATATGTTGAAGCGGATTCTGAGCGGCTAACCGCCGAAGGGAGACGTAAGCAGTAGCACGTGCATCTTGCACGTGACCACCGGTGAGACGCCCGTAATGTCACTCTGAGATGCTTCGCTGGCGCTCAGCATGACAGAGGGACAACATTGGAAGGTCGCGCTCCGTCGCGACCACGTGACTAAATCTGGAGGGTCGCGCTCCGTCGCGACCACATGACTAAATCTGGAGGGTCGCGCTCCGTCGCGACTGCTTAAAACCGAACGGCTCGGCGGGAGCCTCGCCCTCCAATCCGCTTGTCATTCTGAAGTCTATGTTGTTTGTCAAGGGGAAGCACTCACGTGCTTCACTACAAGCTGAAGAGTGCATCGTGCGCACTCGGTTGACAGGTACGCTATGTTGGTAGTGGCGCACGCCAGTGCGCCTCCTGTCATTCTGAGCGAAGCGAAGAATCTCGCAGAGGGTGTAGCACGCTTCGTTTCGCAGGAGCCAGCTCAAGCCACAAGTGAAGAGGAAGCCCAGCCAGTTGACGCGAACGAATATGAGGGGTACGTAAACGTCATGTCCACTCGGGAGGAACGCCGTCTGATTCGCGCTGCCCAGCGGGGTGATAGCCGCGCTTTCGACCGTCTGGTTTATCGCTATCAGGCGCAGGTCTACAGGGCGATGACCCGCGCTTGCGCAAATCCCGATTTAGCAGCAGACGTGCTGCAAGAGGCGATGATTCGCGCCTTCCGCGCCCTGCCTCAGTTTCGTGGGGATGCCTCCTTTGCCACATGGTTGTTCCGCATTGCCAAAAACCTGTGCGTGCGCAAACAACAGCAAATTATGGCGCACCCCACCATCTCGCTCGACCAGCCGCTGGGCGAGGAAGAAGACGCCGAAAACCTGCTACGCCAGATGATAGATACCTCTGCCCTTAATCCTCAACAAGTGGTGCTGGACGAGGAGATACGCCAGAAGGTACGCGAGGCGGTGGATAAACTGCCTCCTAACCTGCGCGAGGTGCTTATCCTGCGGGATATGGAAGACCTTTCCAATCAGGAAACGGCAGAGCGCACTGGTTTAACTGTTGCTGCAGTCAAAGCACGCCTGCACCGCGCCCGTGCTCTACTGCGTCATCATCTGGAAGAGTACTTTTCCGACTCCTGACCCTCCAACGCAAGTGTGAAGGGGTTCATGCGCGTCGATGCTCAGAAGAGAGCCGACTACATGAACCCCTTTTTCCTGACATACGAGCGTATGGTCAGAATCCGCCGGTTGGCTTATCCTTCACTGTCCTCGTACTGCTGGCGCAGCGCAGCAACTACCGATGGGTCGGCTAACGTGGTCGTATCGCCCAGCGCACGTCCTTCGGCGATATCGCGCAGCAGACGGCGCATGATTTTGCCGGAGCGCGTCTTCGGTAGTTCAGCGGTGAACAGGATGTCGTCCGGGCGGGCGATAGGACCGATTTTTTGCGCCACATGTTGTTTCAGCTCGTCCTCCATCTGCTTGTTGGGGTGGTAGCCTTCCTTCAGGATGACGAACGCTGCTATCGCCTGTCCCTTGATGTCGTGCGTCTTGCCGATAACCGCCGCTTCAGCAACCGCCGGATGGTCTACCAGTGCGGACTCGACCTCCATCGTGCTGATACGGTGTCCGGAGACGTTCAGTACATCGTCGACGCGCCCCAACAGCCAGTAATAGCCGTCCTCATCGCGCTTGCAGCCGTCGCCGGTGAAGTACACCCCCGGGAAGCGGCTCCAGTACTGCTGCACGAAGCGCTCGGGGTCGCCCCAGATGGTGCGCAACATGCCAGGCCAGGGTTTCTTGATCACCAGATAACCGCCTCCGCCCAGCGGGACCGGCTCGCCCTGCTCGTTTACTACCTCCGCTTCGATGCCAGGGAACGGGAATGTAGCGGAACCGGGTTTAGTGGTGGTAATGCCTGGCAACGGCGTGATGAGGATGTGCCCCGTTTCGGTTTGCCACCAGGTGTCCACAATGGGACATCGCTCTCCGCCGATGTACACGTGGTACCACATCCACGCCTCAGGGTTGATGGGTTCGCCTACGCTGCCCAGCAGGCGCAGGCTAGAGAGGTCGTGCATCTGGGGATATTGCGTTCCCCACTTCATGAAGGCGCGGATAGCGGTAGGAGCAGTGTAGAACACCGTCACCCGATACTTCTCCACCAGCGCCCAGAAACGATCGCGGTCCGGATAGTCTGGCGCGCCTTCGTACATCAGTACCGTAGCGCCGTTGGCGAGAGGACCGTACACTGCATACGAGTGTCCAGTGATCCAGCCCACATCAGCGGTGCACCAGTATACGTCCTCTTCTTTGAGGTCAAATATCCACTTGGTCGTGGCGTAGACACCCGTGAGATAGCCGCCTGTGGTGTGCGCAATACCTTTGGGCTTGCCGGTGGAACCCGAAGTGTAGAGGATGAACAACAGGTCTTCGGAGTCCATCACCTCCGGCTCACAGTGCATCGGCGCCTTTTCCATCAGGGTATGCCACCAGTGGTCGCGCCCTTCCACCATAGGCACTTGCGAGGCGTCCATCGCACGGTTGAGCACGATAACCTGCTGCACTGTGGGGCAATGCTCCAGCGCTTCATCGGTAGCGCGCTTCAGCTGCACGATGTTGCCTCGTCGGTAGCCTCCATCAGCGGTCACAACCACCTTAGCCCCGCAGTCATTGACACGTTCACGCAGAGCTTCGGCGGAGAAACCACCAAATACCACCGAATGCGCTGCACCGATACGGGCACATGCAAGCATGGCTATAGCCGCTTCAGGTACTAGCGGCATGTAAATCACCACCCGGTCGCCCCGCTGCACACCTATCTGCTTCAACACGTTGGCGAACTTGGTTACCTCACGGTAAAGGTCCCAGTAGGTAAGCACGCGCTCGTCGCCGGGCTCGCCTTCCCAGATGATGGCCGCCTTGTTGCGCCGGGCGGTACGGAGGTGTCTGTCTATGCAGTTTACCGAGGCGTTCAGCTTACCTCCGATGAACCACTTGGCGTACGGCGGGTTCCACTCCAGAACCTTTTGCCATGGCTCGAACCACTCCAGTTCGCTGGCAAAACCTGCCCAGAATGCTTCGGGGTCCTTGGCAGCACGTTCATATACCTGAGGGTCGTTGACATTCGCCTGAGCACGAAACGAATCGGGGGGCGGGAAGGTGCGGTGCTCACGCAAAAGGGCTGCAATAGCCGCTTGGGCCGTTGACGCTTTCGCAGCACTGTCGCTCATAACGTTCCTCTCCTCCACATGGAAAATTTGCACCTTAAATAATATTATACCACAGCAGAATGTTTCCTCCTGACCGCAGGAAAGTGAGCGTGCGCAACGAAGCACTTTATGCGGGTGGACTTTGCTTGACAAAGACCGACAGATGTAGTAACAATAATGGTGCAGTAAGAATGTTTGCCCAGAGAACAGGGGCGTTCTGATGGATGCAGAAAGCGTCGTTTCGGTAGAGCAGCAGCTTGCTGCGCTTCAGCGTGCAGCACAAAGCGCTGTAGACCTCTTGCCACTGGAAGATGCTGTGCGCCGTATTGCGGAAGAAGCCTGTGTGCTGACCGATGCGAGCGCCAGCGTTGTGGCGTTTTTAACGGAGAGTGAAACCAAGCTGCGCCTGACAGCGTTAGCAGGCGATGAGGTTCAGGACCTGCGGGGCACGGTGTTCCGTGTAGAAAACTCGCTGATGGAAAGCACCGTACGCCGCGGCGAAAACGCTATCCCCTTTTATCCTGTGCATCCTGACCCGGTAATGGAAAGTGTACTGGGAGGAGCGCGGCTGCGTGGAGCAGCAGTGGTGCCTATACAATGCGATCAGCGGATTCTGGGCGCTCTGGCTGTGTTGAACAAGCGTGATGGTTCCCGCTTTGACTCGTCCGATGTGCGCATCCTGCAGATACTGGCTTCTCATATTGCCAGCCTGTGGCGACGCCGACAGCTGGAGCAACGCAGCGAGCGTCTGCGACGCGAGCTGGAAGTGATGTACCACGCGGCACAAAGCATCGGCAGCAGCCTGAACCTCAACCAGGTGCTGGATACGGTGGTAGATGAGGTAGCGGCGCATCTGCCTCATGCCTTCGCTGCGCTTTTCCTGCTGACCGACGAGCGCACGCACCTGTTCATTGCTGCGGAGCGCGGATTGGAAGGTGAGGAGCGCGAGGTGATGCTTGCGGCAGACGAGGGGTTGCAGGCGGAGGTACTGCGAAGTGGCGAGCCTCGTCTGGTGAATGCAGCAGACCTGGACCCCGAAGTGGAGCAGTTCGTGCCGCGCCTGCGGATACACTCTGCCCTGTACGCGCCCGTGAAGTCGCGCACAAGAACGCTCGGCTTGCTGCTGGTCACCAGTACCAGCCGTAACGCTTACACTGAGGACGACCTGAAGCTGCTTAACGGAGTAGCTTCACAAGCTGGCATCGCCATTGAAAACGCCCTGCTTTACGAGGACGCGCACCGGCGTGCAGAGGAGGCAACCTCTATCTACGAACTTTCGCAATCGGTGAACTCCTCGCTGGAGCTGCATAGCGTGCTGGACCTGGTGGCGGATAGCGTGCTACGCTTGTTGCAGGTAGATAAGTTCGCGCTAATGCTCTACGATAGCAACGAGGGCGTGCTGCGCACGCATGTGAGTCGCGGCGTAGACCCCGTTTACTTTGATCGCCTGCGCCCTGCCAGAGGACAGGGCATTCCTGGCTGGGTGCTGGAGTTCCAGAGCCCTGTGTATGTGCTGGATGTCTCCGCCGACCCACGTAACGCGGCAGTGCCTCTGGACCGTGAGGGGATAGTCTCTCTGGCGTGCGTGCCTCTGCAAGTGGGCATGGAGCCAATGGGTGTGATGTTGGCAATGAGCAGCCGCAGGCGTTTGTTCACCATTGCGGAGATGGAGTTGCTATATACCATCGCCAATCAGGCAGCGGTAGCTATCGATAACGCCCTGCGCTACGAGGAGGAGCGACAGAAGTCGGAAGACCTGCGCCAGTACTTCCTGCGGGTGGCGCGGGCTATCGGTAGCACGGTGAAACAGGGAGAGGTCCCTCAGCTGATCGCCAACATCGCCGCGGAGGTGTTGCGTGCAGACCGGGCGATATACTACACCGTAGAAGGTCATCGTATCAGGTCGCTGGCGGTCAGCGGGTCGCGTGTGGCTACCTTGCTGGACGAGGAAGAGACCTCCAGTATGGCATGGGTCGTGAAAACGGGGCGTCCTCTTCTGGTGTATCAGGCATCGTCCGATGTGCGATTCCGTGATGATCCCTTCGTACAGCGTGAAGGAATGGCGTCGTGTCTGGCGGTTCCTATTGGAGGCAAGAAGCCCACCAGCTTACTGGCAGTGTATACCCTGCAACCACGCAAGTTCACCCGTCATGACGCTGAACTGCTCAGCACCGTGGCGGAGCTGGTGTTGGAAACGTAAGTGGAAACTTCTACCGTTTGCCCAGCCCTTCGAAAAACACATGCATAATATGTTCTATAATCTCCTCTGATGGATACGATGCTTGTTCGAGGTAGTTCATTGTGACGAATACGTTCACCATGCCCAGCAATAGATAGACGCTTTTGCCAGTATCATGAGGCACCAGCTCGCCGTTTTGCACACCTCTTTGTATGACCTGCTCCATCTGGGTGATGGTCTGCATGAACTGCCGCACCAGCGATTGACTTTCCTGGTCATTCCGTCGCGCCCCAACGATTTCACGGTAAACAATACGCGCCAGGCCAGGGTTCTGATGAGCAATCTGCAGGTATCCTTGTAGGAAGGTGCGGATAGCATCGCGCGCCGAAGTGGTGGTATGGACAGCGTGAAGTACTGTCTCGCGCAGCTTATCTATCCCCTCTTGCAGCAGCTGGTGGTACAGGTGCTCTTTATGCTCAAAGTAGTAATACAGCAGAGCGCGGTTCACATGCGCGCGCAGGGCGATTTCTCCAATAGAAGTGGCTTCGAAACCTCTCTCAGCAAACAGCACCTCGGCTGCCCGCATGATGCGGTCGCGTGCAGTTGGTCGTTTGCTGGCTACTCGCGACTCCTGCATGTCTTCCCTCCTGAGTGTCCGTTGTGCGGCGCCTATCAGCGGCACCTTGTGTAACGTCTTCTTATCTGACAGGTTCGATTTGCTATACGAAACGTCTTTAGTGCTATGGCAAAATCTACTACTTCAATTTAGTCCTCGTGTATCTGCAATCCTGCCTCAGATATGAGAAAACATGCATGGTAACACGATAAGCTCCTTCAGCGGCTTGCTGGCGACATCAGCACAGAGGGGGTACCTCCAACGTAGCAAAGCCGGCAGAGGATCCTCTGCCGGCTCCGAAGACGACAACACCCCTTTTGGTAGTTAAATGCTACCTAACCCAGCACAGCCAACCAGTTCTTGACTGCCCTTATGAGCGCTTTCGGCGGCGCAGGAGCAAACCGGCTAATCCGATTCCCAGCCCTGCAATGCTCGCCGGGTCGGGCACCGGGTTCAACTCCACAACGAACCTGGGGCGTGTGATGTCAGGGAAGTCGTGCCAAAAACCGGTGGAGTAAATCACCAGATACCGCTCATCAATGCCCTGGTTGTCGTTGGGTTGTCCGGGTTGCCAGTTGGTGTACGTCCACGGCTCTCCTGTTACCCACCGCCAGCCTGCTGCGGGGTCAGTTTGCCCCTCAATCTGGTAACCTCCCAGCCACGCAGGCAGAGTAAGCAAGCTGGTGATGAGCGCGTTTTCCGCATCACTATGCACCGTCGCCAGATAGCCGTTGTAAAAGCCCGGCGCACTCACGGTGCTGGCAAAAGCCATTGCATCAGCCCACTTAGTGGTACCCCCGTACACCTGATACATGTGCCCATTTGCGGGCCAGATGACGGAATTGAGCAGAGTGTAGCTGTACGCCGCATTGACAAGCAACAGGCTCAAACCGAGAACCAGCCCTATCCGACGATAGATGCTGAGTAACACAGCAGTACCTCCTTTCATCCCACATAGGGACGCACTGTATCTCTCCACCTGTTATATACTGCAAGATTCGTACCAAAAACGGGGGTTTTGCCCCTTTTAGGAAAAAAATTATGTAAATTTTTGAG
>JANWYZ010000117.1 GCA_025054895.1 bacterium
TGGTCACATCGACTGTAGCAGCTGTAACATCTCCCTGTCCAGCTTGTGCCCGCGCCAGTCTTCATAGCGCACATCGGCGCGACCGCTGTCCACAACACCAAACGTGCCGATGAAGTTCCACATCGCCCAGCCCCAGCCCGCTTCTTTCCAGAGGCTGAGCAGGTCACGCAGCCAGGCGATGACCACCTTGTGTGGCGTCTGGTTATACGCGCCAAACTCGCCTACCATCACGCCGACCCCCTTCTTCTCCAGCTCCTTCCACGGTTTGTAGATGCGTTCCCACATTGTTTGCTTGTCCCACACGATGTTGCCTTCGCGCCAGGGATAGGTGGGCTCAGGCCAACGGTCAGATCCCTGCACCCAGCTCGCTTTGTAGTGGGAGATGATGAAGGGGTCGTAGCCGCGTGTTGCGCCAGCTACCTTCAGACCAATCAGCTCTTCGATAGGGTTGCGTGCCCAGTTGAGCCCGTCGCAGATAATGAGGCGATTGGGGTCCTGTTCGCGGATGGCTTCTACGACGCGCTCAACCACCTTGCGATGCGTATCCGGAGTGATGTTAGCAGGCTCGTTGAATAGGTTGAAGCTGACCTGACTGTTTGCGATGCCCTTGTAGCGTCTGGCGAAGTGCGCCCAGTGTAGACAGCACACCTTCAACGCCTCGGCGTCTGTCCACAGCGATTTCGGCTCCGGCGGTGAGGCAACTGTGTAACCCGGCGCGCGATGGAAGTTGATACAGACGTGTACGCCATGTTTCTGCCCGTAGCGTACCGCCGAATCGATCTCTTTGAGCACCTCTTCACGCAACTTCGTCCAATCTGACGGGTCAGTCCAGCACCGGTAGTCCATTGGCAGGCGCACGAAGTTGAAACCGAGATCGGCAATCCACGCGAAGTGCTTCTCGTCGAACGGTCGGTTGCTCCAGTCCAGGTGGAACTTATCCAGCAGGTTAAAGCCTCGCCATCGGGGAAGTTTTTGCGGCGTCGCTGTGGGAAGTCTACGCTGCGCTCTTTGTCCCATTGTCCCCGCTTCCTCCAATGCGTGATGTGTACTGTTGGGTTCGGCTTGCCCTTCTGCGACTCCTTCACTGGGTATTTGGGGAAAAATGTTACTCATGCGCAGAGAGGGCGAACAGTAGGCGGTGAAGCAGTAGTTATGCTTCACGAGCATTCGCTTTGGAGGTGTGTGCAGGAGAGGTGCATTGCATCAAATGACGAGACAATTCAATTTCACGCCGCCTGTGCTATCTCCTGCGCACTGACCCACTTCGCCAGCATTTCTGCCAGTCGCTCGCGCTTCACGGGTTTGCTCAGGTAGTCATCCATCCCGGCGTCCAGGCAGGCGCGACGGTCGCTCTCCAGTGAATGGGCGGTCATCGCCACAATGATTCGATGCTCTCCAGTAGCGCGCTCTACCGCACGGATGCGCTGCGTGGCTTCATAGCCGTCCATCTCCGGCATCTGCACGTCCATCAAGATGAGGTCGTACTCGCAGCCCAGCGCTTTATCCACTGCTTCTGCGCCATTGACAGCAATATCCACGCTACAGCCGAGTGTTTCCAGCATCTTCACCGCTACCAGCCGGTTGACCTCATTGTCCTCCGCTAGCAGCACGCGACACCGTGTGAACCTTGGCAGCGAGGAGATAGTAGTATCTACAGGTTGGTATACCACCTCTGCTACCGGCAGAGTCAGGTCTATCCAGAAGGTGCTACCTTTACCGGGTTCGCTCTGCACGCCAATATGCCCGCCCATCATTTCTACCAGCTTCTTGCTGATAGCCAGCCCCAAGCCCGTGCCGCCGTAGCGGCGGTTGATGGAGCCGTCCGCCTGTGCAAATTCCTCGAAGATGCGCGACAGGCTTTCGGGCGCAATGCCGATGCCCGTATCGCTAACGCTGATGCGCAGTTTCACGTGTCGGTCTTTCCCTGTGCCTGCTTCTCCCAGATACTCAAGAGAGATGTTAATACTGCCTTGCTCGGTGAACTTCACTGCGTTGTTCACCAGGTTGTTCACTATCTGGCGGATGCGTAGTTCGTCGCCTACCACCGCGCTGGGTATGTTGGACGCAATATGTGTCTGCAGTTGTAGCCCCTTGTTCCGGGCAGAGGAGGCGAACAACGCAGCGACCTCTTTCACCATTTGCACAGGGGCGAACGGCTCTGCGCTCAGCGCCATGCGTCCGGATTCTATCTTGGAGAGGTCCAGGATATCGTTGATGATGCCCATCAATGTATTAGCGCTGCCTCGCACCAGACTCAGGTACTCGCTCTGAGCAGCATCCAGAGGAGTGTCCGCCAGAAGGTCCAGCATCCCGATGATACCGTTCATAGGGGTGCGGATTTCATGGCTCATGTTGGCGAGGAACTCGGACTTGGCGCGGCTTGCCGCCTGCGCAACCTCTGCAAGGCGGTTGGCTTCAGATAGTGCGTCTTGCAACTGCTGATTCATACGCTCCAGCGCCTCTATCATCCTCACCCGTTCGATGGCGATTCCGGCGATATGGGTGATTACTTCCGCCATCTGCTGCTCACCTTCGGACGGGTAATGTTTGAAGAGATAATAAGCGGCGAACACTCCTAACACTTGCCCGGAGCTGGAGCGTATCGGTAGAGAATAGGAGGCTGCTATGCCGAACCGCTCGGTTACTTGACGGAAGTTCTGCCACAGCGGGCTAATGCTGGTATCGGGTACGATGACTGGTTCATTGCGAAACACCGCGGCGCCGCAGGCTGAGGTGGTGTTGCCTACCGGCAGCTCGTGGACAAGACGTTTCAGGTGGTCGTCAAAATGAGGAGCTGCGAACAACCTGAGCCCTTCTCCCTCGATCAGGAATACCGCACAGCGCGCGCTCTCGGAGATCGCTTCGAATTGCTGGCAGAGCGAATCCATCAATTGAGGCAGCGGTACATTGCCGGCAACTTCTTCCAGAACCTTCAGCTCGAACTCCAGCAATCCGGCGCGTATGGTCATCCACTCGTTATACTCCGATTGACGACGCGAATAGTAGGCAACCATGCCCACTCCTGCGGCAAAGAACAGTGCGAGCATTACACACATCGCCCCCACCAGCTTCAGCCCGGCAAGTTGCTGGCTGAAGGTTTCTGTCCTCATAAGCGCCGCAACCACACGAGGATGCGAATGGTCACCTGGCAACGGCACATACGCCCCGATGTACGTTGCATCTCCCTCAGCATGGCTACCGGGTTCCACAAGCGCTAGTCGGAAGCGCAGTGCGTTCATCAGTTCTGGAGTTGGTACGGCGATTTTGGAAGAGCCATCCGTGTTCGCCGCGCTAAACAGCAACACAGGCTTGCGATTATCGAGGGCGTACACGCGGATGTCGTTTACCCCAGGGGAGAGGCGCAGCAGGTTGCGCAGACTCGCTTTCCAGTCTGCGGATTGCGCGCTGGTATCGGTGTTGCTTGCCTCCAGAATATGCGCGGCGAGCTTCGCCGCGTGCAGTATATCCTGGCGAGCGTCGCGAGCGAGCAGGTCCTGCGCGTGTATGTAAATCGCGCCGCCACCGAGCAGGGTTACAGCGAAGGCAACCATTGCGGATACCACGCCGAACACTGCTGCAGCACGGCTAGCGGTTGCACTGGTATATCCGTTCATCGCTCTCACCGTAGGTTCGTCGCTCATCGCGAAACGACGATATTCACGTTGCTCCGAAATAAACATTCGCTTCCTTCCCGGTTGTGTTCTCCTTCAGCAATATTATTGGTAGCGCAGAGCTTGTATTGCACCCTTTTGCGTAAAAACCAGTATTGTTTGCAGGCGAACGCTGGCGCTTGTAAAGGTTTGACTTTCCGAAGGATATTCTTCCATAATAGGAGTTGTCGGCAGTAGGCTTTCTAAACTGGTGAGGGCGCGGTTGGTTTCTATGGTCGTGACAGAGTGCGCCCTTTCGCTCTCTGGTTCAGATAGACGACGTTTCTTGCTGGAGGAGAAGATGAACACACGGTGCAAGTACCTGCGTACAAAGATGGATTACGTGGCACACGCTACTGTGACACAGGATGACCTGGACATGGCAGTCCGCTCCTCGCAGAGGCACTTCTGGTGTCTGCGCACGATGAAACCGCTGGGGCCCGATGACATGCCGGTAGATGATACATCGTGCGTCAGAGAGCGCGAGTGTTTCGTAGCGGAGGGCGAAGCATGAGCTGGGGCGACCTGATTGTCAAGTGGATACACGTTGTAAGCATCGTGACTGGCGTAGGGTTGACGCTTTTTCAGTATCTGGTGTTGTTGCCGGTGTTGCGTCGGGTGCAAGGCGTGCCAGAGGATTTCATCAAAGCGGTTCAACGGCGTGCAGGCATGATTATCGGCATCGCGTGGGTGCTTATCTGGGTAACAGGCATCTACAATCTGGTGGTAATTATCCCCACGGTGAAGCCGAACTATCATATATTGCTCGGCGCAAAGATACTGCTGGTGCTGGTTCTGTTCTTTGTTTCCACCGCCCTGTCGCATCCTTCTCTGGCGTTTGAGGGCATCCAGCGCAACCGGGCGAAATGGGTGGCGATAGCGGCGTGGTTGGGCGTCGTGATTGTGGTGCTCTCTGCCACGATGAACACGATGCGCTTGAAGGGCATTGCGCTCAAAGAGCCGCCCGCTCCGGCGGCGCAGGTACAGCAGCCGCCCCCTGGCTCGCCATAAAGAGGAGAAGGCTCGTGTTTATCGGGAGGGGCGCGTTCGTTGCGCCCCTTCGAGGAGGTACGGAACAGCTTGCCTCGCGATGGTCCTATCCGATAAAGTGCCGTCGCTTGCGCCTCTGGGCGACGCCGCTGCGGTACGCCTCGCGCTCTACCGCCTGAGCGACCGCCTCCGCCACACGGCGGTCAAACACACTGGGCACGATATAGTCTTCGTGCAGCTCAGAAGGCTTAATAACCCCGGCAATAGCGCGAGCCGCTGCGAGTTTCATCTCCTCGGTCACCCGCTTCGCCCGGCTGTCCAACAGACCTCGGAAGAAACCCGGGAAACAGAGTACGTTGTTAATCTGGTTGGGATAATCCGAGCGTCCGGTGGCGACGATTCGGGCGATACCGGCAATCTCCTCGGGCATAATCTCAGGCACAGGGTTCGCCATTGCGAACACGATGGGGTCTTTTGCCATCCGGCTCACAGCGTCTGCGCTGAGCGTATGAGGAGCGGACACGCCGATGAACACGTCTGCACCCTCCAGCACCTCATGCAGACAACCTCGCAGTCCGCGCGGGTTTGTCACTTCAGCGATGGCCGCTTTGACGGGGTTGATATGTTCGGTTCTGCCACGATACAATGCTCCGGCGCGGTCGCACAGCACAATATCGGTCACCCCTGCCTGCAGTAGCAATTTGGTGATAGCCACTCCTGCCGCCCCTGCGCCGTTGATGACCACCTTAAGCGAGTCGATCGGTTTGTTGACGAGACGCAAAGCGTTTTGGAGCGCCGCGAGGGTAACCACCGCTGTTCCGTGTTGGTCATCGTGAAACACAGGAATATCCAGCCTCTGTGCCAGTTTCTCCTCGATCTCAAAACAGCGTGGAGCGGCGATATCTTCCAGATTGATACCGCCGAACACGGGGGCAATGATTTCCACCGTTTTCACGATCTCGTCGGTATCCTGCGTGTTCAACGCGATGGGGAAAGCGTCGACGTCGCCCAGCTCCTTAAAGAGCATGGCTTTGCCTTCCATCACAGGCAACGACGCCGCCGCCCCGATATTGCCTAAGCCGAGCACTGCCGAACCGTCTGTAACCACTGCTACCGTATTACGTTTGATGGTAAGGTTGAACACGTCTTCTGGATGGGCTACGATCGCCTCGCACACCCGAGCCACGCCCGGCGTGTACGCCATCGACAGGTCATCGCGCGTGCGGATGGGAATCTTGGGCTGGATGGAAATCTTTCCGCCCAGATGCAGCAGGAAGGTACGATCGGAATGCTTGACTACCTTCACGCCCGGGGTCTGACGCAGCCTCTTGAGAATAGCCTGTGCATGCTCGACGCAGCCAGCGTAGATGGTGAAGTCGCGCGTGATGATGTTACTGGTCATGCGTACGATGTCTACCGCGCCGATGCTGCCGCCTTCCTCTCCGATGAGCAAGGCGATTTTGCCGAGCATCCCCGGCTCGTTGGCGTACTCCAGACGTAAGGTGAAGCTGTAGCTGGGGCTTACGTGAACGGTCGTCTCTGACATCTCGGGCCCTCCTCTCTGAGGGATATCAATGTACATTATGGCAGGAGGGGCAGAAGTTCCTGCACAGGGAGGTATTTGACATCGTTAGCTCGTTTAGGATACTCTATCTTCGTTATCACGCAGAGGAGGAGTGTCTATGCGCTTTGGAACGAAGGCGATACGAGCAGGGCAGGAACCTGACCCCATCACGGGGGCAGTGGTGCCTGCTATTCATCTCGCTTCCACCTACGTACAGGCGAAGGTAGGTGAACTGAAGTCGGGCTGGGAGTATGCCCGCTCTGGCAACCCAACCCGCGGCGCACTGGAAAGGAGCATCGCCGCGCTGGAGAACGCGCAATATGGACTGGCGTTCGCCTCAGGCATGGCGGCGGAGACGGCGGTCACCTCGCTGGCGCGTACTGGTGAACACATTTTGGCGACGAAGGACATCTACGGCGGAACCTTCCGATTGCTGCGCCACCTGCGCGAGAAGTACAGCATCCAGTCCACGTATGCCGATTTCACCGACCTGAACCGTCTGGAGGAGGCGTTCACGCCGCAAACGAGACTGGTATGGATAGAGAGCCCCTCCAACCCCACGCTGGTAGTGGTGGACATCGCCGCCATTGCTGACATCACACACCGCCATAACGCCCTGCTGGTAGTGGACAACACCTTTGCCAGTCCTTACCTGCAGACCCCGCTGGACCTCGGCGCAGACATCGTGTTGCACAGCACTACCAAATACATTGGGGGGCATAGCGACCTCATCGGTGGGGCGGTGGTCACGAATAACCCCGAATTGTACGAGAAGCTGTATCGCTACCAGAACGACTTTGGCGGCGTGCCCAGCCCCTTTGACTGCTGGCTAACCCTGCGTGGCATCCGCACTTTGCATGTGCGTATGGAGGCGCACTGCCGCAACGCGATGGCGGTAGCGCAGTTTTTGCAAAATCATCCGAAAATCGAATGGGTGCGTTATCCGGGCTTACCCTCGCATCCGCAGCATGAATTAGCGCGCAAGCAGATGCGTCATGGCTTCAGCGGAATGATTGCTGTGGGCGTAAGGGGTGGAGCGGAAGCAGCGCAACGTTTCTGCGAAGGTGTAAAGATTTTCAACCTGGCGGAGAGTCTGGGCGGGGCAGAGTCGCTGATTGGCTACCCGCCGAAAATGTCCCACGCCTCGATGAGCGCGGAGGAGCGCGCCTGGTGCGGCATCCCCGACAACATGGTGCGCCTTTCTGTCGGTCTGGAGGATGTAGACGACCTCATCGAGGACCTGCAACAAGCGCTGGAGACGGCGTAGAGCGTATTCCCCTCGTGGTCGATTGTGCCGTCCCGAAGAAAAGATGAGTGCGAAATGCCCGCCCAATCTGGTGTCTGCTCGCGACACGTTGCATCGTATGGAAACCGCCTGCCGGAAGGAGTGGCTGTTGACCAACGGCATCGGGGGCTTCGCGTGCGGCACTGTTAATGGACTGCGCACCCGGCGCTATCACGGGCTGCTCACTGCCGCACTGCCTCCCCCCACTGGAAGAGTGCTGGTGCTGGCGGAGATGGAAGCGTGGGTGGAGGCAGGTTCTGTAACCTGCCCCATCTCCAGCCATCTGTACCGTGGAGCCATTCACCCTAACGGCATTCACCATCTGCAACGGTTCAGTCTGCATCCGTGCCCCACTCATCTGTATACGGTGGACGGCGCCGTCGTTCAACGACAGGTGTGGCTCGTTCCGTACCACAATGCGGTAGCAGTGCGCTACACACTCCTCTCGAAGCGGAAGGGAGTGCGGTTACATCTTGTGCCTCTCTTCGCCTGTCGTAACTACCATGCTCTCACGCACGCGAACGACGCGCTGAACCCGTACGCCGAGGAGATAGCGCGCGGTGTCTACGTGCTTACCCCTTATCCAGGCTTTCCTGCCCTCTACTTGCACACCGGCGATGCGTATCTGGTTGCTGGTCCCGACTGGTACTATGCCTTCCACTATCCTGCGGAGACCGAGCGCGGGCTGGACGACACAGAAGACCTGTGGACGCCCGGTGCGCTTGTCTGCGACTTGCAGAGAGGAAAGAGTGTAGTCATCATGGTATCGCTATCCCCCTTTGTGGAGCTGTGGGCGGAGCCTCCGGAAGGAAGGCAGGTTCCTCCGCCGTTCTGCGAGCATCCGCTCGCGAGCGCGCTATGGTGTGCGGCGGAGCAGTTCCTAATCCGTCGTCCGCAGGGAACCAGCATCGTTGCCGGCTATCCCTGGTTCACCGATTGGGGACGCGACACCATGATTGCACTACGTGGTCTCCTGCTGATACGCGGGCGTTACGCGGAGGCGCGCGAGGTGCTTAATCTGTTCGCCCGCTACCTGCGCGATGGGCTTATCCCAAACCGTTTCCCCGACGTGGGAGAAGAGCCGGAGTATAACACCGCCGACGCCACGCTGTGGTTCGCATGGATGGCGGACTGTTACCGACAGGAAACCGGGGATGAGGCGTTCTTCAGGGAGGAAGTCTATCCCCGTTTGCGGGAGTGTTTGCAGGCGTATCACACGGGGACGCATTTTGGTATTCGCATAGACCCAGCCGATGGTATGCTGCGCGTGGGCGAAGCCGGCTGGCAGGTAACATGGATGGACGCTAAGGTAGGCGACTGGGTGATAACACCGCGCGAGGGCAAGCCTGTGGAGGTTGTAGCGCTGTGGCTGCAGTTTTTACGGGTGCTTACTGAGTCAGCGCATCGCTACGGCGATGATGCAACGGCTGCAACAGCCGGCGAGCTGTTGAGGCGGGCACGTGAAGCGTTCATGAGCAGGTTCTGGATACCAGAACTGCACTACCTTGCCGATGTAGTGGATGATGGAGGACGACAAGACCCCCGGCTGCGTCCAAACCAGCTCATGGCGTTAGCGATACCCGATCCGCCTGTGCCCCGTGACCTGGCGAAGCACGTGGTGCGGGCGGTGGAACACCATCTGCTAACCCCATACGGGTTGCGTACGCTCGCGCCCTTTGACCCTGAGTATCGGGGACGCTACGAAGGTGACGTTCCCTCACGAGACGGGGCGTACCATCAGGGTACGGTCTGGCCCTGGCTTTTGGGACCGTTCGCGGACGCTCTGTTGTTTGCTTACGGCAGAACGCCTCTGGCGCTGTCGCGCCTGCGCAGCCTGCTCAAGCCGTTTGAGAAACACCTGTACGACGCAGGATTGGGCACGGTCTCGGAGATTTTCGATGGCGATCCCCCCCACCATCCGCGCGGCTGTTTCGCGCAAGCATGGAGCGTAGCAGAATTGCTGCGAATCTGGGCTTCTACCAGGGGTTCTTGAAGGAA
>JANWYZ010000118.1 GCA_025054895.1 bacterium
CTTCGCGGATTGTAAAACCTGCGCAGGCAGGTTTGTTTCCGTCATAGCCCACCATTTCAATGGTGGGCTATCAGGGAGGTAATCCCAAATTCACAACTTAACAGAGCACTAGTGCTTCTCAGAGATATGCTTACGCCGCACTGCGTGGCGTCACCAGCACTACCTGATTGCGTCCATGCCGTTTCGCCGCCATCGCCGCGTCTTCGGCAGCGGAAAGCAATTGGTCAGCAGGCACTGCACTCTCCGGGTAGCTTACCACGCCAATACTGACGCTCAGGCTGCCTACTGGCTCCCAGCACTCCTGCGCAATCAGGTCGCGTACCGTTTGCAACTGCGTCTGCGCTTCGCGCAAGCCAACACCCGGCAGCAGCGCCACAAACTCATCGCCTGCGTAGCGTGCAAGTATCGCCCGATGGCTCACGCTTCTCTGCAGCGCCTGCGCCACTGATAGCAGCGCCCTGTCGCCAGCGCGGTAGCCGTAGGTGTCGTTGATGTACTTCAGGTGGTCCAGATACACCACCGCTATACTCAACGGTGATTTGTTTTGGGTGGCAAGATGAGCATGTTCCTCCAGTAGCGATTCCGCATGGTAACGGTTGAACAATCCCGTTAATCCATCTGTAACCGCCATACGGTCAATATAGTGGCGGTAGTGCAGCAGAGACAGCATGGCTCCACATGCCAGTGCAATACTTGAAGCGAACGCTACGTCGGCTCCATCGAACGGTTTGCTTGCCTTGTTTACCACGTGCAGCACACCGCGCGGATGTTTCTCGTCACGTACAGGAAGCGTCAGAAGGCGCGTCAGGCGTAAATCCCGCCGTAGTGCGCTGGTCAGCAATTCCTCTTCGTCTGTTTGATCGCTGATATACGCCTTGCCATGCACAAAAGCGTAGTCGCTAGCGGCGCACATACCCGCAGGCAAATGGATTTGCAGCAACGAAGCGTCATCGATACCATAGCCGGAAGGCATTCCTACAAAGGCGCGTTCGCTGTCGGAATACCATAATACGAACGCCGCCTGCGCCCCCAGTCCCTCGCCGATGGCGGTACAGGCGCGTTCCGCAACTTGATGCACCTGCGAGGCAGAGGTGATTGCCTGCATAGCAGTCGGCAGCAGGTCGAGGAGACGACAGACACGCTCATGTCCGTTCAGGTTGTTTCGCGAAGATCCCATAGGCTATACCCTCTCCAGCAGAAAATGGTTTCCATACTGTGTCTACATCATGAACATCGGTTGTGTATAGAAGAAGCCTCACCCGAAAAAGTGCCATATTCTTCCCTTCACAGGGCACAACGCCCTGCCGATAACGATAAGGGACGCTTTGCGACCGGCAAGGCATTTGTCATGTCATCCGCTTGCGCACGGCAGAGGCGCCTGAAGGGGGCGTTACAGGTGAACGTCAGGGGGGAACCATCGGATAGGCGCGCTCTGTCGTGAACGTCAGAGGTAGCTCCGCCCTGCCTCCCTGCACGTTGAGAGGAAAATATACTGTTCGCCTGCTTGCGGGGGGCGACAGGGGATTAATAACTCGGCGAGAAGCGCGTCTTCCGTAAGGAGGCGTCTTGATAAACTGCACTCAGCGGCCAAGCCACACAAACGAGTGGGAGCAAGAGCTATGCAAACGCGACACGCTATCCAGATAGAGGGGTTAACTATAGTTTATACTTCACGTAAGCAGAGTTATACCGCTGTTCACGACCTCAGTCTGCAGGTTACAGACGGCGAAACAGTCGGTTTTCTCGGCGCGAATGGAGCAGGCAAAACTACCACTATCAAAATGCTACTGCATTTTATCACGCCGACACGGGGGCGTGCATGGTTATACGGCGTCCCCTGTGAGCAACCACGCGCTCGCCAGAAGGTAGGCTATATGCCCGAGCAACCCTACTTTCCACGCTACCTCACTCCACGCGAGCTGCTTGCCGCCCACGCCGCGCTCGCAGGCGTACCAGCACACGAGACAAAATATCGAGTGGAACTCGCGCTGGAACTGGCGCGCGCCGACCATTTCGCACATCGCCCTATCGGTAAGCTGTCCAAAGGTATGACGCAACGAGTGGCTCTGGCGCAGGCGCTGGTGGGTAATCCGCAACTGCTTATCCTCGATGAGCCCGCTTCAGGGTTAGACCCTGTATCGCGCGTGGAGATGCGCAACGTGTTGCAGGTGCTGAAGGAGCAGGGCAAAACCATCTTCCTCAGCTCGCACCATCTGGGCGAGGTGGAGCTGATTTGCGACCGTGTAGCGATTATCCATCAGGGGCGACTGCTCGCCTTCGGCGCGCCAGACGAACTTACTCAACAAACCGACAGATACGTGATTATCGCTGAAAAGGTTAACGCAGATGTTGAGCGAACGTTACGCAGCCTGTGCTCGAACGTCCGCCGCGATGGTTTTCAAGTGGTAGCGGTCACTCACCAGGAACAGGTATATGAAGTAACACATCTGCTTGCTAAAGCCCAAGCCCATCTCATCAGCCTTGTACAGCAGCGGGAGACCCTGGAGGAGGCTTTCCTGCGCATCGTGCAAAGCGCGCCCGTGACAACCTTTGCCGACAAGGCAGCATAGGAGGGATACTGATGCCAAGAGCTTTCTTCGCCCTTGTCAAACTCAGCTTCTTAGAGGCGGTGCGACGACAGATACTGCATGTCATGGTGTTGTTGTCGCTGGTGGTGATGACGATAGCTGGAACGGTGTCTTTCTTCGACCTCGGGGTGCAGGTCAAAATCGTGAAGGATACCGGTATGGTGATGCTGCTGCTGGCAGGCTCGCTCAGCGTAGTCTTCCTCCTCAGCGGCGCATTGTTTCATGACATCGAGCAACGCACCATCTACCCCGTACTGGCGCGCCCTATTCCAAGAGGCTTATACCTCGTCGCCCGCTACACCGGCGCACTGGCGGCGGTCTATGCCGGGATGACTCTGATGGCAACCACGCTGATAGCGTTGCTATGGGTGCATTTGCATTACGTATCGGGGCTGGCTGTGGTGGCTATTGCTTTCACCTACCTCGAGGTGGCGCTGGTTGGAGCGCTGACGGTGCTGCTCTCCACCTTCTTCGCCCCCGCGATGACCGCTACCCTTACGCTCTTCCTGTACCTGCTGGGAAGCCTGAAGATGGGTTACCTGCACCATCTGGCGGAGCGCAACGTCGGTTTCGCCAGGTGGGTCATTACCACAACCAGCGCAGCATTGCCCAATATGGAGGCGTTTCGCTTCAAAGACGCACTCGTGCACGACCTGACGGTACCCGTGAGCTACCTGCTGCTGGTGGGGGTATACGGTATCTGCTACTCGGCGGCGTGCGTCGCGTTATCTATCTGGAGTTTCGGGCGCCGGGAGGTATAGTATGAGGTTGGTCATCCTTCTATTGGCTACTATCTTACTGCCAACGGTCGCCTTCGCCCATGAGGAAGACGGTCGCCATCATGAACCGCGCCACTGGGAGAGCGCGGAGATGCGCCACGAACTGCTGGCACAGCTTGGGGGGATGGCGGCGCTGGGTATGGTCGTCGGGGGATACCTGCTGATTCGTCGGAGGGGAAACGTATGAGCCGTCTGCCCGTGCTTATTGCTGTGCTGGTTGTGGCGTGTGTGTTGTCGGAAGGGTTGCTCTCGGCAAACACCCCGAAAGTGAAAGACTACCCTGCCGACAACGCCGCGCTGCGTATCGTGATGGCGATGGCAGGACAGTTTCGCATCGTGTTCGCGAACCTGCTGTGGATTAAGGTAGACCAGTACCACCACGAACACATCAAGCACCACAGCGACTGGGCGCAAGATACCGACCTGCTGCCCTTGCTGCGCATGATTACCTGGCTGGACCCGCACTTCGTGCAGGCATATCAGGTAGCGGGTTTCATGCTCTCAGCACGGCTGCACCGCTACGAACACGCCCGTCAGTTGCTGGAAGAAGGTATCCGCAATAACCCCAAATCGTACGAGCTGTACGAAGAAACGGGCATGGCGATTATCCGCGCCCGCAAGGATTACCGCGAAGCGTATACTTACCTCACCAGGGCGCTTTCGCTCGTCAGCGACGAATTCGACCGACAACGGCTCGACCGCTTTTGCGCCACCGTACGCCGCAAGATGGAAGAGGAAAACCACACCCACCAGACGAAGTAACCGAGTGACAGCCCTCACGTGTCGAGATGATGGATGTTTTTGTCGTACAGGGCACGAACGGAGCATCTCTGCAGGAGAAAATTAGCAGGTAAAAAGGATGAGTCTCTCTCCTGAGAAGATCCTGGACATTTTTCGCGATTGCGGCGCGGTGCTGCGGGGACATTTCCGCCTCAGCTCTGGCAAGCACAGCGACACCTATTTCGAAAAGTTTCAGGTGTTGCAACACCCACACTACGTGCAGCAGCTGTGCGGCGAGCTGGCAAAACGCTTCCGTAGCGACCGCATCGATGTGGTGGTGGGTCCTACCACCGGAGGCGTCATTATCGCCTACGAGGTGGCCCGGCAATTGGGCACACGCGCCATCTACGCTGAGCGTGAGGGCGATAAGCGCGTACTGCGCCGGGGATTCACCCTGCATGAGGGCGAGCAGGTGCTGGTGGTGGACGACATCCTGACCACCGGAGGCTCGGTGCGCGAGGTGCTGGAGATGCTCAAGCCGTATCGCGTACGGCTGGCAGGCGTGGGCATTCTGGTAGACCGCACAGGCGGACAGGTGGACCTTGGCGTGCGCGCCGAATCGCTGTTGCAGCTGGCGGTAGAAGCATGGCAACCCGAAGAGTGTCCGCTTTGCCAGCGCGGCGAGCCGATTACCGAGCCCGGCAGCCGATTTTTGCCGCGCTAAGCCGCCTCCGCCTGACTATGGTATCCATACTCCTGCAGTACCGGCCTCCACGCGCTCAGGAAGAGGCTGGAATCGAATTGCCGTGCTCGCTCCACACAGCGCTGAGGGTTGTAATCAGATGGGGTGAACCGCTGGAGAGCCTCTATCAACGACTCTGGCTCCTGCTCGTTGAAAAACATACCCGTTTCGCCCTCCACGACCGATTCGGTAGCTCCGCCCGCACGGTAGGCAATTACCGGCGTACCCGACGCCATCGCCTCCACAGGCGTTAGACCGAAATCCTCTTCAGCCACCAAAACCAGAGCGCGGGCGTGAGCCAGCAAATCTCTCGCCTCATCATCCGATACCCTGCCGGTGAATCGCACCGTCGGTCCTGCCATCTGACGCAGGCGCGGTTCGTCTCTCCCCTCCCCAGCCACTACCAGAGGCAGGCGCAGGCGGTTGAAGGCTGCTATCGCCACATCGATACGCTTGTACGGGAGCAAACGGCTTAACACCAGATAGTAATTCTCTTTCTCCTGGGGCGAGACAGCACGGTACAGCGCGGTGTCCACTGGCGGATAGATGATGCGCGCCTCACGACCGTAGAACCGCCAGATACGCTCCTGCACTGTACGCGAGATGGCAATGAACTCTGTGACCCGTTCAGAGGTTTTTATGTCCCACTGGCGGAATCGCGCCATCAGCAAGCGCACTACCGCTCTGGTTGCTGGTGAGACGCGCTCATAGCGCAGGTAGCCGTCGAGGTTCCATGCAAAGCGCATCGGCGTCTGGCAATAACATAGATGAGGTACATCCGCTGGCGGCCGTACCCCTTTCGCAAACGCGCTGGAGATGCTCACAGTGAGGTTGTGTCCGCGTAGATTCATCCGTTCGAACGCCAGGGGAAGGAGAGGCAGGTACAGGCGCGTGCGCTCCACTGCGAAGGGTAACCGTTGCAGAAAGCTGCTGCCCACAGGTATCCCATCTGGCACACAGTCTGCCCGCACGCTCGGATGCACGACAGAGGTGTACACAGTAGCATCGGCAGCTAAACGCAAGAAGACGTTCAGTACCTTCTCCGCACCGCCCAGCTGGTTCAGATAATCATGAATGACAGCAAGAGACATGAGCGCCTCGCTAACTACCACGCGCACAGACTGGCAGTATCTTCCGCAGCAGATGAGGCAATTCCTGCTTATTCTGTTACCAACTTTCGTACGCACTATGGGCGAATTTTGAAATGTTCCCTTGCGAACATCGCCCCGCTCATGAGCGCGCATGATGGCAGTACTGTCGTGCTATACTACAGGCGGGAGGGAGATTATCCTGCGCACTATCTTTGCAACAGAGTAATTCCTGGTTATTGCCTTGCACTCTCTCTGTACCGGTGGTATCATGTGACTGATAGGGCGTAGACCAGCGAAAGAAGTGAGTAACGATGTTGCCTGTAATGGTGTTGTCCGTTAAGATTTTGAAGCGAGTAGGGAAGGACGGTCGCATTGAGATAAGCGGATTGCCCTTCCAAGAAGGACAACAGGTAGAAATTACCATTGAGCTCGCAGACCGGTTGGTAGATGGCACATTACAGTATCCGCTGCGCCACACAGAGCCTTACCGTTTCGAGGACGCTCTATCTCCGATAGGGGAGGAAGATGGGGAGGTGTTGCGTGATTTTGCTTGACACCTACATCTGGATCTGGCGGGTACAGGGTGATACTCGGCTGCCTCCCAGACACGCAGAGTTTCTTAAACAACACGAGCCGACGGGATTAGGAGTGAGTATCATCTCTTGTTGGGAGGTGGCGAAACTGGTTGAACTGGGAAGATTGACGTTGCCCCAGACGTGCTGGAATGGTTGCGTGTTGCGCTGCGCTACCCCGGCATCGTACTGATACCCCTGACGCCTGAAATCATCGTCGAGTCTACTCGTCTACCCCCTTCCTTCCACCGTGCCCCCGCGGACCAATCGATTGTAGCGACCGCAAGAGTCAACGATTGGGCAGTAGTTACGGTAGACACACGGCTGACGAACTACCCTTTCGTTAGTACTGTTGCACCGTAACTGCCGCTGTGTTCACAGGAACCTCCGTTGCTTGTACCGAATATTTCATATCAAACCACCCGGTGAAAGGAGGTTGTGTGCGCTGAGGCACACAGAGAGAGCATGGAGAAACTACGCTTCGGCGTGATTGGCATCGGAGGAATGGCGGCGGCGCTGGCGCAACGGTTACAGCAGTTTGAAGACGCCGTGGTCGTCGCAGCATCGGATACCAACCCCGAGCGCAAGTCCGCCGCCGACGAGTTGAACGCTTCTTTCTACACCGACTACGAACAGATGCTGCAGAAAGAAGAACTGCACGCCGTTGTCATTGGCACGCCTTGTGGGTTGCACATGGAACCGACGCTTGCCGCTGCCCAAGCAGGCTTGCATATCTTCCTTGAAAAGCCGATGGAGATCTCAGTCGAGCGGTGCGACCGCATGAATCGCGCCGCCGAGGAGGCTGGCGTGAAGCTGATGGTGGGGCAGGTGCTGCGGCTGTTTCCGTTGTTCCAGAAGTCGCTGGACATCATCGCCTCGGGCGAAATCGGCAAGCCCAAAGCCATCGCGGTCACCCGGGCGGGTTACGCCACCGTGTTCCACTCCGGCTGGCGCGTCAAACGCGAACTCGCTGGCGGGATGCTGCTGGAAACCAACGTGCACGAGCTGGACTACATGCGCACCGTGATGGGCGAGCCCAAACAGGTGTACGCTCGCACCCTCAACCTGCTGGGTAAGATGGAATACGAGGACGTGGCGTACCTGATTATCGATTTCGAGAACGGCGGTATCGGCGACCTCGAAGCCAGCCTGTCGGCGGCGGTGGGCGAGTACCGCGTGCATATCATCTGCGAAGGCGGCGCGATTGCACACGGTGGTTTCGGTGGCACGTTGCGCTGGGCGCGGCTCGGCGAAGAACCGAAAGTGGTCACCGCAGAAGAGGCGCAGCAGCAATACGAGGACCCCTACACGCGCGAGCTGCGCTCGTTCGTGGATTGGGTGCTGTATGATAAACCGCCTATCTTCACCGGTTGGGACGGGCGGCAGGCGGTAGCAATGTGCGAAGCCGCTTACCTTTCGCAAGAGCGCGGCGCGCCGGTTGCTGTGCCGTAGTGGCGTGTTAAGGTTGCGCTGACGCTCAGCATGACAATACTGGAGGATCGCGCTCCGTCGCGACCGGCTAAACACAACGGCTCGGCGGGAGCCTCGCCCTCCAGCCTTCTTGTCATTCTGGCATGTCGGCAGCGACTATTTGGATATAATCCGCGGCAGCACGAAGGAGGAGACGCTTGCGAACAAGTGGCCGAAATGTGTTTTACCTGATACTCGGTATCGCCGTGTTAGCCAGTACTACCGCTTTCCCTCACGAAACCGGCAAGCTGCGCAACCCCCAGATGCCTGTTCCCCAGCCGGGTATAGCACAGTGCGTCCGGGCGACAGCGCGCGACCTGCCAGGCGGTGCGAAGGCTGAAGGCAAGCCGGGCGATTACGTGTTGAGAAACCGTGAGGCGACCTTTGTGGTAGCTGCGCCGCGCATGGTGGGCGGCTACTCTCGCTACGGCGGACGTGTACTGGACGCAGTGCTCAACGAATCGGGGCATGACGAGGATATGCTGGGCGAGATATTCTTCGCTACCGCCGATGAGAAGAGCCTGTTGAACCTGCGCGTGTTGCGGGCGGTGAAGGCAGAAATCCTCGCGGAAGGAGGCAAGGGGAAACCTGCCCACCTGCGCATTCACGCGGTAGACGACCGCTTCCCCATTGTAGATACCACTATCCGCATCCCGAGCAGTTCGCAGGGCTTGCAAGTGACCATCGACTATATCCTGCAGCCGGACAGCCCCACGCTCGAAATCGTTTGCACACTGCACAACAGCGCACAACAATCGAAGGTCTACTCGCTCTTCTGGGGACAGATACTTGGGGATGGTTTGGAAAGTTTTGTGACACCCTGGGGCAGCATCGGCTATGCTTTCCAGAAAGCGGCAGGACCTCCGCTGATGGGATTGGTGCAAACGCTCCCTGGTCCCATCCCTATGGTATCGGCGATAGGCTCGCGCATAGCTTATGGCTTCCTTGCCCAACGGGATGCCATTTCGCAGATCATGAATGCGTCCAACATCTACCTGATGATGCTTGGCCGCCCAATGACCCTGTCCGCTGGTCAGAAGGCAGAGGTGCGGATGGCTATCGTTGTGAGCGACGGTGACATGGAGCCTCTTCGTGCGGAGATGCGCCGCCTGCGCCGGGAGCCTCAGCCTGCTGATACCGTAAGAGGCAGAGTAATCACAACGGGCAACCGTGCCGTACCGGACGCGCGCGTTTACCTGATACAGCAAGGCGAGGGAGCGGGGCAGCTGCATACCGCTACCCGCACCGACGGGCGCGGACGCTTCGAGGCAAAGGTTCCCCCGGGCGAGTACCGGGCGGTAGTATTTGCTGATGGCTACGCCCCTGCCGACGTGTTGCTGAAAGGCGAGATGGATATTACACTGCAGCCTCCGGCGCGCTTACAGATAGCAGTGCAAGACGACAAGGGCGCGCTCCTGCCCTGCGCTGTGGTGTTTGAGAGGTTGGCGGGCGCCCTGCCCAACAGC
>JANWYZ010000119.1 GCA_025054895.1 bacterium
CTACTGCCATCATCCGTTTCGAGAACGGCGCGGTGTGCCAGATGGACGCCTCGTGGGCGTCGTACATCGAGCGCGATGTATTCTATTCGCAGCTGATGGGCACAAAAGGCGGCGCAACGTTAGACCCTTTGCGCATCTTTACCGACCGGCACGGCGTACCCGAAGACCTCCACCCCCACGCGCCCAACATCCCTGGTCATCTGGCGGAGATAGAACACTTCGTAGATTGCATCATGAAACGCAAGCCAACCATCGCTCCCATCGAGCATGGCGTAACGATAATGCGCATCTTAGACGGCGTTTACCGCTCTGCTGAGACAGGAGAACTGGTGAGGGTGTAGAACAAGCGCAAACCAGCGTATGTTTCTCAACCCTCGTGCTCTGTGATCGTTGTCATTCTGAAGAATCTCGGTTTGGCGATACCACGAGATGCTTCGCTTGAGATCAGCATGACCACATTGGAGGGTCGCGTTCTGTTGCGTCCTGAGGGTGTGTTGATGTGGCATGGGCATCTTGCCCATGAGCCACGCGCAGGATGCGCGTGCTACTGGAGGGTCGCGCTCCGTCGCGACCAAGCAAACCCAACGGCTCGGCGGGAGCCTCGCCTTCCAAAGATTCACCTTTAACCAGCTGCCCCCAGAGGCTTCTCCGTATAAAAGTTTCTTCAATAAGAAATTCGTTCTTAAAGGAAAAGGGCTTTTCCTTTAATTAAGGAAACCACAGGAGCGCGGCGAGTTCAAGATACATTCACGATGGACTACATACACGATGCTCCTGCTCTCTCCGAGAAGGGATACACGCCTATCTCAACGAACCAACAGGAGTACTGTTCTACTGCTTTGCTGGAGGTCACTTGCGGTATGCCTGGACTGGTGGAAGGCAAGAAGGCTCTGGTGCTGGGGGTTGCCAGCGAGCGCAGTATCGCGTGGGCGACTGCCCAACGTCTGGCGCAGGAGGGGGCGTCCCTGGCGTTAACATACCAGAACGAACGTCTGGAGAAGAACGTGCGCCCGCTGGCGGAAAGCCTGCCGGGAACGTTGCTCCTGCCGTGCGACGTATCCGATGATGTGCAGATTGCCAATCTGGCGCAGGAGTTGCAAATGCGTTGGGGCAATCTGGACATCCTGGTACACAGCGTGGCGTTTGCGAAGAAGGAAGAGCTATCGGGGCGGTATGTGGACACCTCGCGAGAGGGATTTCGCATCGCAATGGATGTGAGCGTCTTCTCGCTGGTCGCGTTGTGCAAGACGTTAGAACCTCTGATGGGCGAAGGCAGTAGCGTTGTGACGCTCACTTATATCGGCAGCGAGCGCGTAGTGCCCAACTACAACGTGATGGGCGTTGCCAAAGCGGCGCTGGAAGCGAGCGTACGCTATCTCGCTTCTGACCTGGGGCCGCAGGGTATTCGGGTAAACGCAATATCGGCAGGTCCTATCAACACCCTCGCGGCGCGGGCGATAGCAGGCTTTACCACCATGCTGCAGCGCGTGCGGGAGGTCGCCCCCCTGCGGCGTAACACCGAAGCGGAGGAGGTCGCGGATGTTGCCCTTTTCTTGCTCAGCGACCTCGCGCGGGGTGTAACCGGAGAGGTGCTGTACGTGGACAGCGGCTACCACGTGATGGGTATGGTGTAGAGCGGCGAAAGAGGAGGTACTGCGATGAAAAAGACCCTCATAGTTACACTGGTGTTGCTGCTCGCGACGTTTCCTCTGTGCCTCGCCCAGCAAGAGCCTGCTGGTGAGGTCACCATTGGGGGCGAGCTCATCCTGCGCATTCGCTTTAGCGCAGGTGGAATGACCCCACAACAGCGAGCGGATGCCATCACCATGCGCTTGAGAAACATCCTGGAAGACCCGAATATCCAGCCGTCTGACATTACGGTGAAACCTGTTGCCGGGGGTGAGGCGGCGATTTACATCAAAGAGCATCTGCTGGTTACAGTGGATAGGCGCCATGCCGATTTGCACAAAACCACGCCCTTGCAGCTGGGCGAGATATGGGCGAAGCACCTCCGCGAGGTAATCCCGCAGGTGAACGTCAAGCCGATGCGGTAACCCTGCGCGTTTGTGGTGCGGGGGTGTCGTAACATCCTCGAACCGCGACCTGCGAACAGCAGGAACCCGCCTGTACGGATTCCGACCACCTGCTTGCGCAGGCTTATCTTCATCACAGCCCACCATTGAGATGGTGGGCTGTGGGTATTCGGAAATAGAGCGTGAGAGTACCATCAAAACCAGCAAACCGTTTCCACCACCGGAGCAAGACAGGACGCCCCTCTCCCTCTCGCGAATAGATAAACGACGAACCATTCGCGACGAGGAGGTTTACTGAGCGTGAAACGGGTACGAGTTGGAGCCATCGGCACAGGGGGCATCTTTCGTGGAGCGCACCTGCCTGCCTATCCCGACTTGCCTTCTTGTCAGCTGGTGGCTTTGTGCGACGCCTCGGCGGAGGCGCTGGCAGCCACTGAAGCGCGCATGAAAGAGTTGTATAAACAAAAAGCGAAACAGGCAGAAGAGCGCGGCGACCTCACAACCGCTGAACGCCTCAAGCAAGACCTGAAAGAGGTGAAGCTGTATCAGGATGTGCAGATGATGTTGCAAAACGAGAACCTGGACCTGGTAGACATCTGCACGCAGCCAAACCTGCACGCGCCGATGGCGATTGCGGCGCTGGAGGCAGGGGTGCATGTGATGTGCGAGAAGCCGATGTCGCGCACGTGGTTGGAATGCATGCGTGTAGTGGAAACAGTGCAGCGCACGGGCAGGCTGTACCAGCATAACGAGAACTGGTTATGGGACCCCTTCTACTATACCGCAAAGAAACTCATCGACGCCGGCTGGATCGGCGAGCCAGTGATGATGTTTTTAGCTACCGCGCACGGCGGTCCCGAGGGAAATCCCAACTTCTGGAATGCTGAAACAGGTGGGGGAGGCTCCTTGCTGGACAACGGAATCCACGCTGTCGGGGCGTCATGGTACCTGTCAGGGCTGGAGAAGCGACCGACCGCCGTCAAAGCTGCCGAACCGATAGGCATCACTATCCGCATGCCTCAGCGCATCCTGTCGGGGCAGTTCCAGCAAGTGCGTGTGGAGGACGACGGGCATATTCTCATTCGCTTCGAGCATCCGCAGACAGGCGCATGGAGCACCGCCCACGTGGAAGGTTCCTGGAGCCACCGCGATTCGCCCGATACTGTGGTTATCGGCACGATGGGTAATATCCGCTTCGCTCATGAGGACGAGCGACGTATTGTGGTGGTGGAGGATGCTACAGGAAGTTGCCGCCGTGTGGAGGCGACCGGACCTACGTGGGAGTACTGGCCCTCCTCTTTCTATGGCGAGATACGCAACATGGTGGAGTGTGTACAAAAAGGCGTACGCTCCATCAGCGACGAGAACTTTGGGGCAGAATGTTCCGCTATCGTGGGAGCGGCATACCTCTCGCAGGAGCGGGGCAAGCGGGCAGTGACTCTGGCAGAGTTCAAGCGCTTCGCTAACGACATCGCCCGCCGCTATCCCGAGTCGGCAGATGCGGAACTCATCAAACGCCTGCTACCATAACGTTCATACCAAATCTGCCACGAAAGCAAGCCGCTGAAGGCGCAGAGGCACTTTATTTACTGTGCTGTGTGCTCTGCGCTTTCTACGGTCATAAGCGTCTTCCTCGTGCGAGTCTTCATTTTTCCAAAAAAATCCCCTGAGAGAGGGCAAAAACGCCTGTTTTGGTACGAATCTTGCACTATATAGGGGATGGAAAGCATTGCTGGTTCTACGCTATAGACGCCGCAGCTGATTGCGTGTGAGTTGTTGTGGATGGTCCCAGCACGCTGTCCCCCCGCGCGACTGGGACCTGTTTTTATTGCTATCGCTTTGCCAATACCTCGCGCTCGTAGCAACGCACTTCCTCTAACCACGCCGCCCCAACGGGCACGTCTTGTGTTTCACAGTAGTAATCCCATACCGCGCTATAGGGCAGCGTCTTCACCTCCTCCATCAGCGCGAGGCGGGCGGTTCGGTCGCCGGCGGCTTCCAGCTCTTTCAATATGTGCGATGGCTCCAGCAGGGCAATGAGTAGCGCCTTCAGCATTGCCCGCGTGCCAATCACCCACGCCGCCACCCGGTTAATGCTGGCGTCAAAATAGTCCAGCCCAATATGGACGCGGTCAAGCACATTCCCGCGCACAATCTCCTCGGCAATGGAGCGGGTTTCGTCGCTGAGTATTACGACATGGTCGCTATCCCAGCGGATGCCCCGGCTCACGTGCAGCAGAATCTCCGGCAGGAACAGCAATACCGCCGAGATTTTATCCGCGACCTGCTCTGTGGGATGGAAGTGTCCTGTGTCGATACAGATTAGCAGTCCGTTCCGCACTGCATAAGGCAGATAGAACTCCCATGAACCCGCCACGTAAGATTCCGAGCCAATACCGAACAGCTTGGACTCCACAGCGTCCTTGACACATTGTCTGTCCAGAGGCTCCGCATAGATAGCGTCCAGCGACTCTTTCAATCGCTGGCGCGGCGCCCAGCGGTCGGCAGGCAGGTCTTTCTCGCCGTCAGGTATCCACAGGTTGTGGATGCAAGGGTTACCCTGCGCCTTGCCCATCGCCTCGGCGATTTTGCGGCAGGCAATGGCGTGCTCCACCCAGAACTGCCTGACCCCGCTGTCTGCGCTCGCCAGCGTCCAGCCGTCGCTCGCCAGGGGATGCGCAAAGAATGTCCCGTTAAAGTCCAGCGGGATACCGTGTTGCTTCGACCAGTCCATCCAGCTCTGGAAGTGATGGGGTTGCAGCTGGTTACGCTCCACCTTTTGGGGATAGTCCACATAAAAGGCATGCAGGTTCAACCGATGCTTACCCGGGATGAGGCTATACGCCTTCAGCAGGTCGGCTCGGAGCTCATCGGGCGTGCGCGCTTTGCCGGGGTAGTTGCCGGTTACCGCCAGCCCGCCCCCCAACTCCCCTTCAGGATTTTCAAAACCGCCCACATCGTCGCCTTGCCAGCAGTGCAACGAGATAGAGATGGTTTTCATCCGCTGCAGCACGTGGTCGGTATCCACACCGTATGCGGCGTACGCCTCTTTTGCGTGCCGGTAGTTGCGCTCGATGCTTTTGCTATCCTGCGCGGGTATGGTCATAGTCAGTGCCTCCTTCCGTAACCTCATGTACCAACCGTCTTCGAGTTCGCCCTGTGCGGAGGCTCTCCTTCCACGCGGAAGGCAGCGCGACACGGGCGCGACGCCCACAAATCACGTGCAAGATGCGTCTGCTACTGCCTGGCGACAACCTACTTGTCGTTTCGGGCAGTTGTGTATGGTTCCAGCAAGCGGCTGAGGAAGAGCGCGTCTATAGCGATGAGAAGCAAGTCAAAAGGTAGTCGGAAACGGATGCGAGTGAAAAAGATCGCCTGCACCAGCGCTTCGAGCAGATACAACGCAACCAGATAACCTTCTAGCGGCGAGAGAGGATACTTTTTGTGTAGAGCAAGCCGCAGCCCCCCCAGAACCAGCAAAGGATAGTAGGTAACCAGCATCAACAGGTCACGCAGTGGGGAGGCTTCCGCGCGTGTCGCCAGGCGGTTCCGATAGTGGAAGTGATGCAGCACCTTCTGTAGATACAGTGTCAACGCCCTGCCCTTGCTCTCTGTAACGAATCGCAGCGCTTCCCTGCGATAGAACGCATCCCGCTGCACTTCAGACATTCCACGTGCGCGCTCGGCGTAGGCGGAGATGTCGGTACTGACCCCTGACCACGCGGTCGCCTTTGGCGAGTTACCTAACAGAAGGTTCACGCCCGAATTGGTAGAAAAGGGCACGAACGCTCGAAATGTCAGGTAGTTTCGCGCTGCCCAGGCGCCCACACAAACACCGGTGAATAGCATCATCACCGCGATGAGAAGCCAGCCAGCTGGACGCCTCCAGATAAACGGCAACGCTGCGGCAAGCACAAACAACATGGTCGGGACGGTCAATGTCAGCCAACCCATCGCCGTCCCGGCTAACATCGCACGTGTCAGGTTCAGATGCGCGAACGTCAGGTACACAAACGCCACCAGCAGGAAGCCAGCAAGAGTTTGCGGGTACAAAGTGCCCGCTGTGTAAAACAATACGGGATAGCAACAAACCAGTAACACAGCAATAGCTCCTGCCCTCTCGCTGTGAAGACGGCGAAGTAGAACAAACAGCAATAACACAGTAGCCGCCAGCAAGAAGTAGTTAGCGACACGCGCCGCTTGAACGCCTCCGCCTAACTGTCGTATGGCCGCCAGCCACAAGGGGTACCCCGGCGGACGATAAGCGGTAGGTTTTGCACCGTCCAGCGAATATATCCTCTTTTCCACGATGTTGCCGGCAATAGCCCAGTAGTCGCGCTCGTCGGAAAAGCGCAGGTCGGCTCCCTGACGCACCGAGTAAAGCGAACCTGCCAGGATGATAAACGCTGCCGCCAGACAAGCGAGGTGGAAAGCGTACCGCTCGAGCCACGCAGCGCAGGACACGGAACGTCTACGGTTTTGCTCCTTAGCGTGATTCATTCGTCGTCAGCACATTGCGGTAGATGCCCAACAGCCGCTGCCAGTAGTAGCGGATATCCAGATGTTCCACGCTGGCGCGCGCGTTGGCTCCCATTTGCAGGCGCAGGGGTTCGTTGTCAGCCAGCTGCTGTATCGCCGCACACAGCGCGGCGATGTCCGTAGGCGGTACGAGTAGCCCATTCCATCCGTCGTGTACAAACTCTGGTATCCCCCCTACAGGCGTGGCAACGACTGGTAGCGCCCAGCTCATGGCTTCTAAAATGCTCATCGGCAGTCCTTCGCGCAACGAGGGCAGCACCAGCACATCTCCTTCCGCCAGAAGCGTTTCTCGCTGGTCTGGCCTCACCCAGCCCAGCACTGTCACCTCGGGCAGGTTCAAACTGCTCGCCTGTCGCCTGGCTGCCTCGACAGCGCCGTGACCAGCCAGAATAAAGCGCACACGCCGGCGTGTGGACTCAGGCAGCAATGCAACTGCATCGATAAGACGGTGCGCCCCTTTGTTCTCATCGATCTTCCCCAGAAAAACAAAGGTCACCACCTCTCTGCCCGAGCGGTCTGGTAATGCTGCAGGCAGGTCTACAGGATTAGGTAACACTTCGATCTGCGCCTCTGGGACGCCAAGCGTCTTCTGATAGTACCCTTTCCACTGTTCTGACAGCACCACCAGACGCGAAGCCTGCTGTGCCGTACACGCTATCCACCTGCGGCGCCGCCCGCCTTGAGACTGGTAGAAGTCCGGGAAGGCTCCGCTATGAGCGTGCAGCAGGGTCGGAAGACGGAACAGATGCGCCACCCGGGTCAGGAAGAACTTGCGCCATACGCTGCCCCCTTTGGCGAAGTGCAGGTGAACGAGGTCTACCCTCCGTAGAGCACCCAGGTACAACAGGCGCAGCACGGCTACGGCAAAGAGGGCAAAGCGCCTCGGCGCTTTGCCCGCGCTCCATGTGGGAACATGTACTACCTCCACCTCCGCAGGAGCAAACCGCAGCACCAGACTCAGATAAGACGACATCCCCCCAGGGAGCTCCAGCGCAGGCGCAAACATCAGTACCCGTATCCTGTTTTTGTCAAAGCTGTTAGAGTGGGACATCGCAAAGGTATTATCCCACATCCTCTACCTGAGCACAAGAGGCTGCGTGTTGAGGTGGTTCGTACTTGACCGATTACCGCTCGATGAATGTGGTCACGTGCGGAAGATGTCCCATCAGCGAGTCGCGGATGCCTTTCACGTAGGGTTTAATCAGCTCCACGTCGCGCTGGAAGTAGAGAGTAATCCACGGCACGTCTTCCATCACCGCAAGACGCTCCGCCTCGCGGTAGAGCTGGATGCGCTTCTGTTCGTCCTGTTCTTTATCTGCCCGATCGCACAGCGCATCGAAGCGCGGGTTACTGTAGCCCACTACATTTTCGGGCGCGCCGGTGCGCAGCATCACCGACAGAAAGTTCTGTGCATCCAGATAGTCTGCCGCCCAGCGCAGGTGCACAAAAGGCAACTCTTTGCGGTCGAGAGCATCCAGAAACGCGCCCCACTCCATTTCGCGCAGCTCCACGTTGATGCCCAGCTCCTTGCGGTACTGTTCCTTGATCATCTCCGCCGCGCGGCGCAGGTCGGGCGTTTTCTCGCGGAAGGTGAGGGTAAGGACGGGAAAGCCTTTGCCTTGCGGATAGCCAGCCTCCGCGAGCAGCTGACGCGCGCGCTCAGGGTCGTAAGGGATGCCTGCGAAGTTGGCATCATGACCCAACACGCCGGGGGGGATGATGCCGTTTGCCTTCTGCGGTACGCCCATTAACGCCACTTTCACGATAGCATCCTTGTCGGTGGCGTACGCTAACGCAAGGCGCACACGGCGATCCTTGAACGGTGAGAAAGCGTTCTGGTTCAAGCCCAGATAGAACACCGCCGCGCGGTCGAAGGTGTGCAATTGCTTGCTTAACACAGGGTCTTGTTGGTCACGCAACAGGTCGCCTTTCTGTACGTCTACGATGTCGAGGTCGCCGCGTTCATACATAGCGTGGCGGGTGCTTGCATCCAACACAATCGGTCTCTCGATACCATCCAGTTTGGGTGCGCCACCATGATAATCTTTATTCGCAGCCAATATGACTTTCGAGCCGGGCAGGTACTGGCTTATGTTGAAGGGTCCCGTGCCAACAGCGCACCGCTCGTTGATACGCAACCGTCTGCCGTTTGCCTCATCGCCTTCCTGCTCGATTGCCTCACGACACACTACATAGGCGGTGGGATAGGTGAGCTTGGCGAGGAAGTACGCCTTTGGGTGGTCGATGGTGATACGCAGGGTATATTTGTCCACCACCTCTACACCTCTAACCTCGTTCGCCCTCCGGTTCAGCTTGTCCATCGCGCCTACAATGTCGTTCAGGTAGGTAGCGGAGACGGGCGAAGCCAGCTCGGGGTCGCAGGCGCGTTCGAGCGAGTATTTGAAGTCCTCAGCAGTCATCTCACGCCCATTATGGAACTTTACGCCTCGCTTCAGGCGGAAAGTATAGACGCGCCCGTCGCTGCTTACTTCCCAGCTTTCCGCCAGATTCGGACGCAAACGGTTGCTCTCATCCCATTGTACCAGCCCCTCAAACACGTGGAAAAGCATGTCGATGGTAGGACCATCTCGTACAAGAGCAGGGTCGAAAGTAGTAGGCTCAGTAGTAAGGGCATAGCGCAGCACGTTCTGTGTGGACGGCGTAGAAGTCTGTCGTCTGCCGCAGCTTGTAGCAAGCAGTGCACCAAACAACAGTACAGCGAGATAGATAGTATACCGCTTCACGTTATGTCATACCTCCTCTCTACGTTGCATCGCCCCAG
>JANWYZ010000011.1 GCA_025054895.1 bacterium
GGCGGCAGCGGTGTGTACACCCTTCGCCTCACTCGTGGAGAAAAGACGGTCACCGTACGCCTTAACCAGCCTGACATGTACCCCGATACGAAAGTGCGCTCGGTGCGGGTGTTCCAGAAGTCGCTCAACGCCATCCGCGAGTTCGTGAAAGAGGTGGAACGAGGTCAGCCCGCGCAGCGATAAGATGTGACGGCGACGCGCAGCTCCCCGTCGTCCTGACGCGAAGTTCCTGTTATTCTAAAGTCCTTGCCATTCTGGAACCCCGTCATTCCGTATCCTCTGTCATTCTGACATTTAAGTTGTCATTCTGAGCGAAGCGAAGAATCCCGGAGATACTTCGCCTTAGGCTCAGCATGACAGAATATGCTTCGCTAACGATCATCATGACAGGAAAAAGCGCAGGATGTCTCGGTTTCCCTCCTGTTCTTGCCCCCCTGCTTCCCCGAAACCTCGTTCTGATTAAAGTGTCCGAGAATCATGTCCAGCCTCTGCAGTGAAGGTATCACCAGATGACGAAATGAAGAGCGCAATGCACGGCTGTCAGTGGTTAGGCAAGATTATCTACAGGAGGAAAGCATGAAGCGCAAACCCTGTGCATGGCTAGTCGCTTTGGGGGTGTTGCTGTGCCTGACGGCGAGCTGGGCGCAAGACAATACCATCCCCCACCCCGGCATGTTACGCTATCCCGACGTGAGCGCAACGCATATCGTCTTCGTGTACGCCAACGACCTGTGGCTGGTGCCAAAAACGGGTGGTCTGGCGGTTCCGCTCGCAAACCCGCCCGGGCAAGAGTCTTTTCCCCGATTCAGCCCGGACGGCAAGACCGTTGCTTTTGTGGGTAACTACGATGGCAACCGCGACATCTACACCGTCTCGGTAGAGGGAGGCGTTCCCTATCGGGTGACGCACCATCCGTCCTTAGAGTGGCTGAGCGGTTGGACGCCCGACGGCAGGCTCATTTTCTCCGCCTCCAACCTGAGCGGTTTTGGACCGGGCATGAAGATGTACACCGTCTCTGCGAAGGGCGGTCTGCCAGAGAAGTTGCCCATCCCGTATGGCGTGAACGGTAGCCTTAGCGCCGACGGCGTGTGGCTTGCCTACACCCCTCACTCCACCGACACCGCCACCTGGAAGCGTTATCGCGGCGGCATGGCAACCGATATCTGGTTGTTTAACCTGCGCACCAAACAGTCCAAACGCATAACCGAGTGGGAAGGCACAGACACCCTGCCGATGTGGCATGGGGAGAAGGTGTACTATCTGTCGGACGCCGGACCCGAACACCGCCTCAACATCTGGGTGTATGATACTCGCACCGGCAAGCGTGAGCAGATTACTCGTTTCGAGGATTTCGATGTGAAGTGGCCCTCCATCGGTCCAGGTGAGAAAGGCGAAGGCGAAATCGTCTTCCAGCAGGGTTCGCATCTATACCTGCTCAACCTCGCCACGCGCAAGGCGCAGCCGGTGCAGGTTCGTATTCCAGGCGCGCGCCCCACGTTACGCCCGCGAGCGGTAGACGTGAGCCGATTCATCACAGGTTGGGGCATTTCGCCCACTGGCAAACGTGCGGTGGTAGAGGCGCGTGGCGACATCTGGACGCTGCCCGCCAGGAACGGCTCCCCGCGCAATCTCACCCGCACCAGCGGTGTGGCGGAACGCGACCCCGCCTGGAGCCCAGACGGGCAATGGATTGCTTACTTCTCCGATGCAACTGGCGAATATGAGCTGTACATCATGCAGTCCGACGGCGCAGGCGAGCCCAAACGCCTGACCACTGACGGCGCGTGCTTCCGCTACAACCCCGTCTGGTCGCCGAACTCCAAATTTATTGCCTTCTCGGACAAGACGGGCGCGCTCTATATCTACGGCATAGATAGCGGCAGAGTACGGCTGGTAGACAAGGACCCGTGGGCGCAAACGCCGTCACCCAGCTGGTCGTTCGACAGCCGGTGGATAGCCTACTCCAAACTCGGTGAACGCAACCGCAACTCCGCAATCTGGTTGTACAACGTGGACACCGAAGAGAAGGCGCAGGTCACCAGCGGTATGTTCGACGACACCTCGCCTGTGTTCGACCGCAAGGGCGATTACCTGTACTTCGTCAGCAGCCGCAGTTTTCGCCCGTTCTACGAGGACCTGGGCACGACGTGGATCTATGCGGGCACGCAGGTGTTGCTGGCGGTACCCCTTCGGGCGGACATCGCCTCGCCCTACCTGCCAAGGACCGACGAGGAGAAATGGGGCGAGAAGGGCAAAGAGCAACCCAAAGAGGCGCAGCCCGAAAAGCGCGAGGAAAAACCTGCTACACCCAACCCGCAACAGGACGAGGTGAGCGGCGAGTGGAGCGGCACGGTATCAGGAAGCATGATACCGGGCGGCAGCCTCAGCGTCAAGGCGCGGCTGCAGTTGCAGCCTAACAATGCGGTTACCGGTACGGTGGAAAGCCCGATGGGCAGCGCCGCGGTGAACGGAACCTACAACCCCACCACGAAGGAGCTGACGCTGGTCATCACCCTGCCCGACGGCACTGCGCTGAACCTGAACGCGAAGATTAGCGGCAATATCCTGGAAGGCACGGTAACTGCCCCCACAGGAGAGAAGCTGCAGTTGAAGGCGGAAAAGGTTGGCGGCGCTGCGGCGCCCCCTGCCCAACCGGCGACGCCAGAAAGCGCGCCCCCTGCTAAGCCTGACGGAAAGGTAAATATCGACCTGGCGGGTTTCGAGGCGCGCGCTATCCAGCTGCCGGTCAAAGCTGGGCGTTTTGGCAGGTTAGCGGTGAACGACCGAGGGCAGCTGCTTTTCGTGCGGATGCCGGTCGCCGGAAGCGAGGAACCGCCTGCTATCAAACTTTTTGACCTCAGCGACGAGAAGAAAGAAGAAAGGGTCGTCGCCAGTGGGGCGAGCGCGTTCGACATCTCTGCCGACGGCAAGAAGCTGCTGGTGATTCGCGGCAACGCGGCAAGCATTCAGGACGCCTCCGCAGGCGCATCGGGTGAGGCGGTAGTGACCAGCGGCATGACCGCCATGATTGACCCCCGCGCCGAGTGGAAGCAGATATTTACTGACGCCTGGCGCATCCAGCGCGATTTCTTCTATGACCCCAACATGCACGGCGTGGACTGGAAAGCGATGCGCGACCACTACTTGCCGATGCTGGAGGATTGCGTGAGCCGTGAGGACGTGAGCTTCGTCATCAGCGAGATGATCGGCGAGCTGAACGTCGGTCATGCTTACTACGCCGGAGGCGACACCGAGCAGGCTCCTTCCGTCTCGGTAGGGTTGTTGGGGTGCGACTTCGAGCTCCACCGCGGCGCGTATCGTATCAGCAAAATCTATCGGGGCGCGCCGTGGGATTCAGACGCGCGTGGACCGCTCGGCGAGCCGGGCGTGAAGGTAAAAGAGGGCGACTACTTGCTGGCGGTAAACGGTGTACCCATAGACGCCAGTAAAGACCCCTGGGCGGCGTTTCAGGGTATGGCAGACCGCGTGGTCACCATCACGGTGAACGACCAGCCGGTGATAGACTCCAACGCTCGCGAGGTAGTGGTACGCCTGCTGGGCAGCGACAGTAGCCTGCGCTACCGAGCGTGGGTGGAAAGCAAACGCGCCTATGTGGAGCAGAAGACGGGCGGTCGTGTGGGCTATATCTATGTGCCCAACACCGGAACCGACGGGCAGACGGAGCTGGTTCGGCAGTTCTTCGGGCAAATCGGCAAGGACGCGCTGATTATCGACGAGCGGTGGAATGGCGGCGGACAGATACCCACCCGATTCATCGAGCTGCTTAACCGTCCGCTCACCAACTACTGGGCGCGGCGCGACGGCAACGACTGGCCCTGGCCGCCCGACGCGCATCATGGTCCCAAGTGCATGTTGATTAACGGATTGTCCGGTTCCGGCGGCGACGCCTTCCCGTACTATTTCCGCCAGGCGAAGCTGGGTAAGATTATCGGTACACGCACGTGGGGCGGGTTGATAGGCATCTCGGGCAATCCACGCCTGATTGACGGCGGTTACACCTCCGCCCCCACTTTCGCCTTCTACGAGAAAGACGGCACCTGGGGTGTGGAAGGACATGGCGTAGACCCCGACATTGAGGTAATCGACGACCCCGCGCTGATGGTAGACGGCGGAGACCCGCAGCTGGACGCGGCGATCCAGCTGATGCTGGACGAGCTCAAGCGCAACCCATACGTCGCCCCGAAACGACCGGCATATCCGAACCGGCGAGGCATGGGTATCCGACCGGAGGATAAGTAGCCGCGTCCGATTGAGGAAACGCTGTTTCCCACCTGAGCGTGGGGCACAAAGTTTCAACGTGGCATGGGCGTCTCGCCTGTGCTTTACGCGCAGGATGCACGTGCCGCAAGCAAACCCATCTCATTGCTGGCGCGTGTCCGCTTAGAACCAACGAGCGTATCCTGCGTCATTAACAGCAGGAGGTGAATGAACATGAAGAAACTGACAATCATGTTTGCCGTGTTGGTGCTGGTAAGCGCCGCACTGGCTCAACCTGGACCTGGTGGACCGGGTGGACGACGCGGAATGGGCCCCGGTATGGGGTTTGGCATGGGTGGCGGCTTCGGGCTGCTGATGATGCCGGAGGTACAGAAGGAAATCGGTCTCACCGAGCAACAGATGCAGCAGATTCAGCAGCTGATGGTGCAGCAGCGTGAGCAGATGCAGACTCTGATGCCTCAGTTGCGCGACGCCACTCCTGAACAGCGACAGCAACTGATGCAGCAGGCGATGCAGAAGTGGGACGAAGCCATCGGCAAAATCCTGCAGCCTGCCCAGAAGACCCGCCTGCGTGAACTACGTTTGCAGGCAGAAGGCACGTTCGCGCTGATGCGCCCTGACGTGGCGAAAGAGCTGAATCTGAGTGAGGAGCAAAAGAAGAAGATTGGCTCCATCATGGAACAGTACCGCCAGAAGCAGATGCAGCTATGGCAGCAGGGTCCCGCGCCTGACGCCGACCGCCAGGCAAGGTTCCAGCAGATGCAGCAGCTGCGCCAGCAGATGGACAAGGAACTGCTTGCTGTCCTGACCGCGCAGCAGCAGGAACAGTGGAAGAAGATGCAGGGTAAACCGTTTGAGTTTCCGCGCGGACCGGGCAGAGGACCTGGTATGGGACCCGGCATGCGTCCGGGCGGACCCGGCGCACCCGCGGGCGGTGGCGGCGGACCGCGCGAACTGTAGACGCCTTCTGCTGACAACGCTACACGGCGTCTTGCCCTCCCGGCTGTCGCAGATTGCCTGGCTGTCTATACGTCACGCAGAGTGCCAGCGAAGAATGACAAACGGGTGGGAGGGCAAGACGCCATCCGAAGCCGTCAGTCCCCCTTGTGGTCTCTCCGTAAGCGGTAAGCAAAACAGTACCCAGTGTGGATTCGGCTCGGCTCAGGAGGTACAATAGGGACAAAACCGGTTTGGGGGCAAGGTTTGACGGCAAAGCTAGTGGTCGGCATTACAGGAGCCAGCGGAGCGATTTACGCCGTGCGCTTCTTGCTGCATGCGGCGCAACACTTCGAGCAACTACTGGTTATCGCCTCGCAACATGCGCTATCGGTAGCACGCGCAGAACTGGGGCTGGATATACAACCAGACAACCTTTGCGCTCAGAGCCTGCTTGGCAAACCTTATCCGAACATCGTCTTCCTGGACCCAAAGGACTATTTCACACCGCCCGCCAGCGGCTCGTTCCGACACGACGGCATGGTGATTATCCCCTGCTCGATGGGCACGGCAGGACGCATCGCACATGGCGTGTCGGACGACCTGCTCACCCGCGCCGCTGACGTGTGCCTGAAAGAGAGGCGAAAGCTTATCCTTGTGGTGCGTGAGACGCCTCTTAACCTGGTTCACTTGCGCACGCTGACCACGCTCACTGAGGCGGGGGCAATAGTGCTCCCCGCATCACCGGCTTTCTACCACCATCCGCGCACGGTAGAAGAGCTGGTGGACACCGTAGTAGCGCGGGTGCTGCAGCAATTGGGAATAGAGCAGCGAATTATGCCTCAATGGCAAACAGAGGAGTAGCGTGTACACGTGTATCTGGGTAGGGTAAAGCTCTTGGTGAGCCTCCTGCCCACCTGTAGTTCTCCGCAGTCGGGAGGACAGCCTGTTTTCCTCGCCTGGATGACAGGTAACGGGGCTGTTCGCTCGCGGGGCCATCGGCAGGAAAAGACGGGCGCTATGCTTAAGATAGTTTAGACAAAAGAGCACTAATTACCATCTTCTAAGGAGGCATTCATACCGTGTCTGCACGCTCCTTTCGCTGGACACTGACTCTGTTGCTTATCATTCTCGGATTGGTGGTGGGTTACCAGTCAGCACCCTGGTTTACCGAAACGCTCAAGCGGCTCCTGCCGGAGACGGCAAACCAACCCGACACGCCTAACATTCTGGACGACCGCCGTTTCCAGATGACCGTACGCATCGCACTCACGGTGGTCGGCGGGCTGGTGGGTGTGATCCTCGGCTCGGAGATATACCGCTTTGTGCTAAACGTTCAGAAACAGATTGAAAGCGCGTCCACCCGTGAAAAAATCGCGCTGACCATCGGAGGCACATTCGGAGTGCTGTTGACTGTGCCTTTCGCTGTGCTCTTTAGCCGATACGGTATCATCGGCATTCCTCTGACGCTGGTGGTGGGCATTACTTTCGTTTACCTGAGCACCGTCGCCGTGCTCAGTATGAAGGAGCTGCGCGTGGTGCTTCCAACAGCAGAGGGCGGAGTAGTTTCAGAAACGCCCAGAATTAAGATCCTGGACACCAACGTGATTATCGACGGGCGCATTGCCGACATCTGTCGCACCGGCTTTATCGAAGGACCGATTTATGTGCCCGGCTTCGTTATCGACGAGCTGCAGCATATCGCTGACTCATCCGATTCACTACGCCGAGCGCGCGGCAGACGTGGACTGGACATCCTCAACCAGATGCAAAAGGAACGCCATCTGGAGGTGCGTACGTACGACGACATGGTAGACCCGAACGAGCCGGTGGATAAACGTCTGGTGAGCCTTGCTAAAAGTATTAACGGCGTCATCGTCACCAACGACTTCAACCTGAACAAAGTGGCAGAGCTCGAGGGGGTGCAGGTGCTGAATGTCAACGAGCTCGCCAACGCGCTCAAGCCGGTAGTACTGCCTGGCGAGGAGATGCGCGTGCGCATCATCAAGGAAGGCAACCAACCCAATCAAGGCGTCGGTTACATGGATGACGGCACGATGATTGTGGTGGAAGGCGGGCGCGAATACATCGACCAGGACGTGGACGTACTGGTCACCAGTGTGCTACAAACTGTGGCGGGCAAGATGATTTTCGCCAGCATCAAGAGCCAGGAAGGCGAGAGCAACGAGTGGGTAGACCGCAGCGGACTGCGCCTGCCTACCGCACGCCTGCGCCGCCGACGTTAGCACGCTGAATGGCGTCACAAAGGGCGACCGGTATGGTGGGTACATACGCCCTGATTCTGGCAGCAGGCAAAGGGGAGCGATTCGGCGGGACGACCGGTAAGCTATGGACGCCCGTTGCGGGTGCGCCCGTGCTGCTGTGGACGCTCCGTGCCTTTCAGTCGCATCCCGAAGTGAACCATATTGTGCTGGTAGGACAGCAATCAGATCTGCCACGCCTGCAGCAGATTGCGAATCACTTCCATAAGGTAAGCGCGGTGGTCCAGGGCGGGCGCGAGCGATGGGAATCGGTCAGGAATGGGCTGGAGGCGGTACCCGTCGAAGATGGCTGGGTGCTGGTGCACGACGCCGCCAGAGCCGCGGTTTCTGCACAACTCATCTCGCGCGTGCTGCAAACCACACGCGAAACGGGAGCGGCGATCCCTGCGCTGCGTCTGCCTGATACCGTCAAGTGGGTGGATGAAGCGAACATCGTACGGGAAACGCTTCCCAGAGAACGCCGTGCGCATGGCGAAAGGTGGCAGCTGATGGCGGTGCAAACGCCACAGGGCTTCTCGGTGAACGTGTTGCGCAGCGCATACGGACGCTACGACTCCCGTGCAGGCATACCAACTGATGATGCGATGGTTGTGGAAGCGTTTCATCCCGTCACTGTGGTACCTGGCGACCCACAGAACATTAAACTCACCTACCCTGAAGACCTCGCCCGACTGGAGGCGATTCTGATGGGCGGAGGCGAAACCCGCACCGGCTTCGGCTACGATGTGCATCCTTTCGCGGAGGGGCGGCGCCTTGTATTAGGCGGAGTAGAAATCCCCGCGCCACGTGGTCTGTCTGGACACTCGGACGCCGATGTGGTGTTGCACGCCATCACTGACGCCCTGCTGGGTGCGGCTGGCATGGACGACATCGGCGTCCTGTTCCCCAATACTGACCCTTCTTACCGCAACGCCGACAGCGCGGAACTGCTGCGCCAGGCATGGGCACAGATTCGCGAAAGGGGCTGGAGTCTGGTAAACGTAGATGTCACTGTTGTGGCGGAGACGCCCCGCCTGCGTCCGTACGTAGCAGCCATGCGAGAGCGTATCTCCGCTGTGCTCCAGGCAGAGGTCGACAGGCTCAACATTAAAGCCACAACCAGCGAAGGCATGGGCTTCATCGGACGTGAAGAAGGCATCGCCTGCTATGCCGTAGCCACACTCAGGAGGTGATACCGATGCTGGACGTGCTGCTGGTGACGCTGTTTGCAGTAGCCATGGGCTATGTGGAAGCAGCGGTGGTGGTATACTTGCGCGCCCTGTATTATCCGGATGGCTTCCCGGTGCCAGTGCGACTGGGCAGATTGCCCATTCGTTTCACCCGCATCCCCGAGTTCGAGAACCGAATGCCTCAAAGCATGTTGCGCACTGAGATTGGACGAGAGGCAGCGACCATAGTCATGCTGGCATCGCTAGCCTGGCTGGCGGCGCATGATCCTTTGCACGGATTAGGCGTGTTTCTGCTGGCGTTTGGCGTCTGGGACATTTTCTACTACATATTCCTGAAAGTGCTGATCCGCTGGCCCGAGTCACTGAGAACGCTGGACGTGCTGTTCTTGATACCGATACCATGGATTGGTCCGGTATGGCTACCGGTCAGCTTCTCCGTCGGCATGATTGCAGGTGGGGTATGGTTGATGCTGGGGACAACTGCACCATAGCAGTGCATCGAGCCAGTGCCTTTCTGGTGTTTTGTTAGGTGGTGATTTCACGATTTCGCGCATCCTGCCCCCGATTGAAATCGGGGGCTATGGTGGAACGAAATCCGCTTTCGCGGATTGGAACAACCTGCGCAGGCAGGTTTCTCCGCCTCATAGCGAACTATTTCAATGGTGGGGTATCAGGGAGGTAATCCCAGATTCGCAACTTAACAGAGCACTGGCGAGGTAAACTCCTCCTTGTCACGCTGAGCACAGGCGGGCATCTCGTTTCTCGCCTGTCATGCTGAACAGGGTGAAGGGTGGGGAGATTCGTTGCTCTGCTCAGAAGGGTATACTGCACCTTTACCACGGCTGCACCGAATTCACTTCTTCCGTGCTGCATATCTTCCATCCACCGTCGCCACACCAGCGCAGGATGAACCCACGCTGTATTTGAGAGACATGTGGACAGCTCTGCGCCATCACGCATGCACTGCGATCGGGTGTGCCCAGCGCCACATGCATCTCTACACCGTCAGCAGTACGTCCTGCGCTGAGCGGCGCGAGCCCCTGAGCAGTGTACTGCCACAGCTGCTCGTGGATGAGTGGTGGGAAATCTTCGACTATAGCGGGGAACTCAGGCAGATGCGACTGCAAGCAGATGCGTAAGCAGCACGAGATCATGTTCGCCAGCAGCTGGCGGTTGCTACAGAGAACCTGGGTGAAGCGATCCTCGCGCGACTCGCAGTACAGCTGATTATCCAGCTCGGGAAGAATCACCTCATGCCATCGGGGCGAGGCAAAAGTATCCTGTAGAACCTGTTCCACCTGCACACGAACCACTTCATCCGGAGAGAGGGAGGTATCGGTGAAGGCTATTTGCGAGTAAGGCAGACGGGTCAAAAGGTCAATTTGCTGCGCCGGTACCAGCGCGAAAGCAGAGCGAACCGAATGCGCCTGTATCCCTTGCTGCCGCAACCATTGCGCCAGCGATAGCCTTGCTTGTGCAGCGACCTGCACACCGCTTAAAGACAACAACAACACATACCGCCCCTGCAGATATTCACGTAGTATCTGGATGCAGAGGCGCAACGATAGCGGCGTGACGTAGAGCGCGTACAGCCCTTGCTGTGTCCGAAGATGCAAATGCACAGGCTGGCGAGCGTGATCCCCGATGTCGCCCATACCCACTATACCTGTCTGGCAATAATCCATTGTCATGAAAAGCTTCCACTCCACACGAAAGAGGACGCGACTGCAGGGAAACACTACGGGGTAGTAAGTTGTCCATCAGGAGACGATACCCAGCATTCAGCATACAGGGAAGATTACTTCAGTATATCACACTCAATCTACCACCTGCAACACGCGGCGCATCCTCTGCGCGAAAGCGCGAGGCGGTTCGTAACCAACGAGAGTCAAGTCCTTCACCTGGGCGCCCCTCGAGCTGAGGAAAGCAACCGTTGGTAAACCCTCTGCGCCGTACGTCTTGGCGATGTCTACCGTTTCAGGAGGCAGGTTGCTGGAGGTCATATCCACGCGGAATACAGCAAACCGTTGCGCCAGGCGGGCGACCTCGCCATCGGTCAACGTCTCTCGCTCCAGCTGTCGGCAATAAGGACACCAGTCCGCACTAAACACCAGTATTACCGGTTTGCCCTGTTGAACAGCCTGCTCGATAGCCGCTTTGCTGGCAGGTTGCATGTTTACCTCTCCCCTACCAGCCAGCACGCCCGGCTGCGCCACCCACAGTGCGCCCACTATCAATACAATGCCAAGCATCGAGGTCACTCCCCGCCGACGCAATAGCAGGATACCTGCAACGCCAATGCTGACCGTCATCAGCATCCGCACCACTTCTAGAGGCATCATCGCTCGCGCCGCCCAGAAAATAGCGGCTACCGTCAGCAAAATCACCACAGGAGCCCAGAAGCCGAAGTTTCGCATTTCATCCTCCTTATCGTTTCGCGGTCTGTGCTGCCGAATGAAACTGCGCCATGCGCTTCAGGAAGGCGTCGGGCGGTTCGAACTGTACCAGCCTCAGTGCGCGCTGTTCACGCCCCAGGCCATCCAGGAAGACAATGGTGGGCACGCCCGCAATCTGAAACCGTTTGCGCAGCTGCTGCACCGCCGGGTCTTCGTCGCGGGTGAGGTCCGCCTTTAGTGCGACGACGCCATCGAACTTCTGTGCTACGCGCGGGTCAGAGAAAGTATTCGCTTCCAGCTCTTTGCACGGCAGACACCAGTCTGCATAGAAGTCTATAATCACAGGCTTCCGCTCAGCGAGAGCTTGCTGCAACAGCGCCTCGCTATAGGGCTGCCAGGCGATGTGGCCAACCTTTGCCTTTTGAGTGGGCAAAGCGATCATCACCGCCCACGCTACCAGCGCCACGCCCAGTAGCCGTTTGAACAGGAAGAAACCGCGCACTGTCTTCGCCAGTTTGTCGATCGCCACGAGATACACGCCGACCCCGGCCAGGAAAGCGAACATCAGCCACTTATATACGACCGCAGGCAGGATAGGGCTGAGGAAGAATATCGCCACACCAATCAGCGCGAAGCCAAACAGATGCTCTACCGCCACCATCCACTCGCCGCTACGGGGGAGACGCCGTATTGCGCCCGAAAACATCGCCAGCACAATGTATGGAATACCTAAGCCAAGGCCCAAAGTCAGGAACAGCAAAAAGCCCAGCGGCACGTTGCCCGTGCCCGAAACCACCGCCGCCAGCGCGACCACCACCGGTCCCACGCACGGCGCCGCCGCCACACCCACCAGTAACCCCATCAGCAACGCGCCCAACCAGCCTTCGCGCAAACGCGCCTTGTTGCGTAAACCAGCGGGCAGCTGCAGCTGGTATACGCCAAACATACTCAGCGCGAGAGCAACCAGTATCACCGCGAATCCGCCCAGCACCCACGGGTTTTGCAGCTGAAATCCGAAAGTCTTGCCCAGTGCTGCCGCCGCTGTGCCCAGCGCGGCGTACATCAACGCCATGCCAAGCACGTACACCAGAGCCAGTCCAAAAGTGCGCCCCTGACTACCGGAGGTCTGCCTGCTGAAGAAGGAAATGGTAATGGGGATAAGCGGATACACGCAGGGCGTCAGATTCAGCAGGAGCCCAAGTAGCAGGATGATAGGCAAAGCGATGCCAAACCGACCCGCGTCCAATAGCTCCTGCAGTTTCTGCAAGTATGCTCCGCCCGGCGCAGTGGAAAAGCTACCGGCGGCACCTTCTGAACCACCCACAGGAGAGGATTCTGCCGTTTGCACTACCGCCTGAACTGGCTCAGTAGATGCACTTGCAGAGGACGCAGTACCTACCTTCAACTTGAGGCTGAACGGCAGGTTGCCTGGCGGATAACATGACCTTTCATCACACGCCTGGTAGTTTACCTTACCGCGCACGGTGACTTCGCCCGCTTTGAGGTTCTTCGCGGGCGTGGCAGTGATGCGGATGACCGTTTTGCCCTCATACACCGCGATTTTCTTTCCACCAGTAAAAGCGAACTCACGCATCAGCCCCTTGGGATAGTGGGGTTGAGAAAACGTGATGCCCGATACAGGTTCTACCGCCACGCTGGTGGGGATGAGAAACTTCTCGCTTGCCGGGTTGGCGTTCACGTGGTAGGGATGCTTGATATTCAGCATGACCAGTATCTCAAACGGTTTCCCCGGCACAACCTGTTTGACCGACGCCGTCGCCTGCACGCTCAGCGCATCTTTGGGCGGGGCGAACTGCGCAACGGCTGTGGTGACCAGCAGCAATGTCGCGAACAAACCAGCGATAGTTCTGTGCATCGGCTTCACCTCGTACACGGTTTCTCTTCCCTATACGATAGATACCTCGAACGGGGTTTCGGATGCATCCTGGCAGAGGAAGTTCTTGCCTTAGCGAGGAATCGTTACCAGAGCAGTGTGCTGCAAGAGCGGTTCAGTACAAAGAGATGCTTCACTGGCGCTCAGCATGACAGAGGGATAACACTGGAGGGTCGCGCTCCGTCGCGACCATGATGGCGGACGCAACGGAGTGCGTCCCTCCAAATGTGGGTAGGCGACCTCTGGAGGGTCGCGCTCCGTCGCGACCATGCAAACCCGACGGCTCGGCAGGAGCCTCGCCCTCCAATCCGCTTGTCATTCTGAGCGCAAGCGAAGAATCTCCCAGATGCTCCACTGCGTTCAGTATGAACATTGCAGGTTGTCCCCTTCCTGGCTTCCAGCATGACGAGCAGGGAGTGTCTCAGACATCATGCCGACATTGAACCGCGAATCCACAACTTAACAGGCACGAATAATCCGTAGATGCTGAGATCTCCGGAGAATGACACTCTGTCGTGACCCCTGTGGACGTGGCAGGGCGCGCCCTCCATGTGCCGAGAGGACGAGGCTTCTGCCGAGCCTTTTGTCGAGATTGCCGCTGGAAGGTATAATATGCTGGCGCAGCGTAAGGTGTAAGTGGAGCGTAGTCTGTACCACGCGCTGCTTGCTTGCGGAAGGGATGAATAGTATGGATGTAGACAGTCGTGGCGTTAGTCTGGATATGTTGCGCTTTCGGGACGTGCCCACTTTCGAGGTGCGCTTTCTGGAGCCTTCTCAAATCAGGCTGTTCCGCACGCCCGGCTCGAGCCAGATCCGCATGACGATCGAGGGCGAGCGGAGCGTGCTGCGCGTGCATGTAGTACGCTGTTTTCCTCTCTCCGACCCTAACCATTTCCTCAGCCTGCGCGACGGCATGGAGCAGGAGATAGGTATCCTCAAGTCGCTACATGGTTTGGATGCCGAATCACGTCGCATCATCGAGGAGGAGCTGGACAGGCGATATTTCGTGCCAGTGGTACAGAAGGTGTACTCTGTACGCGAGGAGTACGGCACTATCACTTGGGATGTGCAGACCAATCGTGGACGGCGGGTATATCAGGTGCGCCACCTGCGCGAGAACGTGCAAGAAGTGACCCCCACACGCCTGATCATCACCGACATGGACGGTAACCGCTTCGAAATCCCTGATACTACCAGACTGGATTCGCGCAGCATGGCGATTATCGCACGCGCTCTATGAGGTGGGTGCAGGCAATCTGGGCAGAGGTTCTGGACGCGCTATATCCACCCCGGTGCGCCGCCTGCGCGCTGGTGGGCTGTGCTGGCTGGTGCGACGAGTGTGCCGAACATATCCCCTACATCGCCTTGCCGGTGTGCGTTCGATGTGGTACACCAGTTCATCCTGAGGGCTTCTGTATTGCTTGCTACAGGCGTCCCCTGGTACCGGAAGCGGTTCGCGCAGTGACGCGCTACGAGGGTGTAATGCGGGCGGCGATCCATCGATTCAAATATGAGGGACGCCCCTCACTGGCTCCAGCTCTGGCGCAATTGTTGGTACAGAGCTGGCAGACCCCGCTTGCCGAAGCGCTGCACGGTGTGGATGTGGTGCTTCCCATCCCCATTCACCGGCGGCGCGAACGGGAACGGGGCTTCAACCAGAGCGCGTTGCTTGCCCGCGAGTTTTGCCAGAGTACGGGACTACCTCTGTTACGGGGTGTGCTAGAGCGCACAGTGTATCGCCAACCGCAAGTAGGTTTAGGAGAAGTAGAGCGTCGTGAGAACGTGAAGGACGCCTTCCGAATGGTGCAACCGCACGCTGTAAGAGGCAAGAGCGTGCTGCTGATAGACGATGTATGGACCACTGGCAGTACCCTCAACGAGGCGGCAAGCACCTTGCTGGCGGCAGGCGCGGAAAGAGTGTTTGCGTACACGGTAGCGCATGAGCCGTTGTAAAGCAACCCGCTCTTGCAAAGCCCCCTTTCCTCACGTTATACTGATACTACTGTAACCGTTTGGGAGGGGTTGGCACGTATGGAGGAAAAGTATCAGCCGCAGCAAATAGAGCCAAAATGGCAAAAACGCTGGCAGGAAGCGCAGCTGTTTCGCGCCGAAGATTTCAGCCCAAAGCCCAAGCTGTACGCGCTGGATTTCTTTCCTTATCCTTCAGGTGACGGACTGTCAGTTGGACACTGCCGCAACTACATCCCTACCGATGCCTTCTGTCGCTATAAACGTGCGAAGGGCTTCAACGTATTGCACCCGATGGGATGGGACGCTTTCGGGCTGCCTGCAGAGAACGAAGCCATCCGTAAACGCTCGCATCCCAGCAAAACGGTTCCTCGCTACATTGCCAACTACAAGCGGCAGATGAATATGATAGGCATCTCTTACGACTGGAGCCGTGAGATTAACTCCAGCTCGCCTGACTATTATAAATGGACGCAGTGGTTTTTCCTGTTGTTATACAAGCGCGGACTGGCTTATCGCTCCACCGCCCCTGCGAACTGGTGCCCCTCCTGCAAGACGGTGCTGGCGAACGAGGAGGTAGAGGGCGGCGCGTGCTGGCGGTGCGGCAGCGTAGTGGAAAAGCGCGACTTGCCCCAATGGTTTTTCAAGATTACCGACTACGCAGAGCGATTGTTGAACGACCTGGAGCTCATCAACTGGCCCGAAGGCATCAAGCTCATGCAGCGCAACTGGATTGGGCGTAGCGAGGGCGTGGAGTTCGAAATGCAGATTGCCGACGCAGAGGGTAAACCGTCGGGCAAGTCTTTCAGCGTATTCACCACGCGCGTAGACACTACCTTTGGCATGTCCTTTGCGGTGCTGGCTCCTGAACATCCTCTGGTGCGTGAAATCACTACGCCAGACCGATGTGAAGAGGTAGAGGCGTACATCGCTCGAAGCCAGCGCGAAACGGAGATCGAGCGCCTCTCCACCGAGCGCGTGCGCGACGGCGTGTTCACAGGAGCGTACGCCATCAACCCCGTGAATGGACAGCTGGTTCCTGTCTTCATTGCGGATTACGTGTTGATGGGCTACGGCACGGGCGCGATTATGGCGGTTCCTGCGCACGACGAGCGCGACTTCGACTTCGCCAGGCGCTATGGGCTGCCCATCCCCGTCGTGATCGCCCCACCCGGCTGGAACGGTGAGCCGCTGGAGCAGGCGTACACAGGCGAGGGCGTTATGGTCAACAGCGGCGAGTTCAGCGGACTGCCCAACGAGGAGGGTAAGCGGCGCATTGCCGAGTGGATGGAGGCGCAGGGTATCGGGAAACGGCGTGTGAACTACCGTCTGCGCGACTGGTTGATTAGCCGACAGCGCTACTGGGGCGCGCCCATACCCATCATCCACTGCCCCCGGTGTGGAGAGGACCCCGTTCCCGATGAGCAGCTGCCCGTCCTGCTACCCGACGTGGAACACTATGAACCGACGGGCACAGGCAAGTCGCCTCTGGCGAACATCCCCGAGTTTGTGAATACTATCTGTCCGCAATGTGGCGGAGCCGCTGAGCGCGAGACCGACACGATGGGTGGGTTTGCCTGTTCCTCCTGGTATTTCCTGCGCTTTGCCAGCCCACATGAGACCGACCACCCCTTCCACCCCGACGCAGTGCGCTACTGGTTGCCTGTCGATGTGTACGTCGGCGGAGCGGAGCACGCGGTGATGCACCTGCTGTATGCCCGATTCTGGGTGAAGGTGATGTACGATGCGGGGCTGGTGCATTTCGTGGAGCCGTTCCTCACCCTGCGCAACCAGGGCATGGTATTGGCTCCCGACCCCGATAACCCCGATGTGATGGTGAAGATGTCCAAATCGAAGGGCAACGTCGTGACGCCCGATGCAGTGGTAGAGAAGCATGGCGCAGACACCCTGCGCCTGTATGAACTGTTTGTCGCCCCCTTTGACCAGGCGATTGAGTGGCGCGAGGAGGGTGTAAGCGGAGCGAACCGATTCCTGCACCGTGTGTGGCGACTGGTGCTGGATGCCGTTCCGCACTATCACCATGATTGGAAGCAGAAACTGCAGGACGTGCAATTGAGCGCGGACGAACGCAAGCTGCGCCGCAAGACACACCAGACCATTAAGAAGGTGGGCGAGGATATCGAGGACTTCCGCTTCAACACTGCCGTCGCCGCCATCATGGAGTGGGTGAACCTGATGTACGACCTGAAAGACGCGCTGATAGGCTCTCCCGCCTTCAGCGAGGCGATATGCTCGCTGATTCTGGTGCTGGCGCCGTTCACCCCGCACATCGCCGACGAGCTGTGGGAGCGACTGGGCTACGAGGGCTTCACCTACAACCAGCCCTATCCCGACTATGACGAGGCGGTAGCGGCGGCGGAAGAGCTGAATATCGTCGTGCAGGTGAATGGTAAGCTGCGCGATGTGCTGGTGGTTCCCGTGGATACACCGCAAGAGGAGCTGGAACGATTGGCGCTGGCAAGCCCCAAAGTGCAGCAGTTCACCAACGGCAAGACCGTGAAGAAGATTATCGTCGTACCGGGCAAACTGGTCAACGTGGTGGTGGGGTAGGAACACGTCAGTGCGTCCATATTATTCTGACAGCTTGCTCATGTCATTCTGTCAGTACGTTCATGTCATTCTGAGCGGAGCGAAGAATCTCAGAAATGCTTCACTTCCTTCAGCATGACAACATTACGCAGTAGCTGGAAGTCATCGTCTACCTCTACGAAAACCTGAGCTCCCTGTTGGCTGCAACGGACCTGCTGCGGTATCCCGTAGGGGGACATCCAGAAATCCGCACCACGCCCGATGTGATGGCGGTGTTCGCACGCCCAAAAGAGCACTGGGGGAGTTACAAGCAGTGGGAAGAGGGCGATGTCGCCTCGCCCGTGAACTACACGCGCAGGATGCGCGTGCTACTGGAGGGACGCGCTCTGTACGTCCACAAAGGTCACGACGAAGCGCGCCCTTCCAAATGTTGAGATTTGCATATCATGCGTTCATGTACCGCTGGATGTAGCTCCGCCCCCGATACTCTGTGATCAGGCTGGGGTTTATCGGGTAGTTGCCGTACCGTCGCGCGGCCTCTACCATTGCCAGATAGTTCTCGGGCTTAACGGCGGGATGGATCGAATTGCTGGACGCCAGAATGTGCCCTCCGCCTGGCGAGGCTTTGGCGATGGTTTCCTTCACCGCGTCTTCCACCTCTTCGCGCGTGCCGCGCGTCAGTACCACCGAGCAGTCTACATTCCCGATGACCGCGATGCGGTCGCCGTAGCGCGCCTTGACCTCACCGATATCCATGCCTGCCAGAGGCTCGATGGGGTCAATGGCGTCGATGCCCGCATCCACCAGCATATCCATAATCGACCAGATGTTGCCGTCGGTATGTTTAATATAGGGCACGTTCATTTCGTGCGCGGCGTCGATACTGCGCTTCAGGTAGGGCAGGATGTACTCACGGAAATGCGCCGGGCTCATGATCAAGCCATGTGCGGTAGCATAGTCGTCGCCTGATACCACAGCATCCGCCCCTTCGCGAATGGCGCGACGCATCAGGCGTATTTTGTAGTCAATCACCATTTCCGCCAGCGTGTGCGCCAGTTCGGCATCATCAACGTAGTCCACCAGCAGGTTCTCCATGCCGCCGCGCAGGTAGTGGGGAAACTCGAACCCGTCGTGCGTCAGGAAAACAATCGCTTTGCGCCCTTTGAACCGCTTGACTGCCTCGCGCAGGGAACGCAGTCGGTGCGGCGCATCGGGGTCAGGCGGTGTATAGTGTTTCAGGTCTTCGCGCGAGCGGATAGGTCCCTCAATCGGATAGGGGATGCCAAACTCGGTAAAGCCCCAGATAATGCCCCACTCGTCACGCACGACCTGTTGTGTACCTTCCAGCAGGGTACGTCCCCGCCACACAACCTGCGATTGCTGCGCCGAGCCGAGCAGCTGCATTTGCATATCTTCGAAGATGGTGATGGCGTCCAGATGGTCCATCTCCGCAAGGTCTTCCAGCGATTTCGCGCCGACGGCGGAAAGGGTCGGTTCATTCACGATGAGTTCCCAGAGAGGAACCCTGTCAGGTTCCCCGCGGCGCAGCAAGGCGGTCATGAAGCGTTCATAGCTATTCATTGTGCTCTCCTCAGTTGTTCGGCGTGAATCAGCTCATCGAGCGGGCGACGGGCGCGTGGCGCAGGGTGTTCTGCAGGATAGGCGATGGGCAGTATCGCTGCAGGTTGCAGAGGAGGCTCTGCTCCGATAATCTTCGCCACCGCCTCATCGTCAAACGCGCCGATCCAGCAGCTACTCAATCCCAACGCAGCAGCAGCGAGATGAGCATAGGTGCAAGCGATAGTAGCATCTTGCATACAGTAGAGGTGCTCTCCGCGTCGTCCATAGGCGTTGCTGTTGCGCAGCGGGTTGGCGACGAACACCAGCACGACCGGCGCGTCTTCGATAAAAGTCTGCTCGTGTGAGGCGCGAGCCAGCTGGCGGATACGCTCGCGGTCACGCACCAGCACCACTTCGTATGCCTGCAGGTTGCCCGCCGACGGAGCGAGATTGATGGCTTCCAGAATCTGCTGCAGTTTTTCTTCCTCGACAGGTTTGTGTTCATAGGAACGCACGGAGCGTCGCTGTTTCAGTACCTCGAAGAACTCCATTGCTGCTCCTCCTCTTACATATACCGTCCATATTCCTTGCCCGTTTCGTACATCGTCCACAGGTTCTCCAAGGGCGTGCCTGGGGCAAGGTTGTTGCCCTCACGCAGAATGAATTTGCCTCCCTCCATCACACCGCTCCGCAAAACGCGGATGGTTTCCTCGCGCACCTGTTGCGCCGTGCCGTGATGGAGCAGGGGAACCGCCGGACCGCCCAGCAACTCCACGTCGGGGCCCAGTTCGCGTCGCGCTTTGCCAAGGTCTATAGGAAAGCCCGTGTCGATACTGCGCACGTTTAGCCTGTCGCGCAGGAACACCAGATGCCTTTGCACATCCCCACACAGGTGGATACCTATCGGCTGCGAGGGGTCTTCCATCAGTTCCTCCTTCATCCGCAAGTGGAAGGGCAACACCATCTGCTCGTACATGCGGGTGCTCAACAGTTCGATGCTGTCATCGGCGAAGCCCCAGCCTCCGGGCGTCTTTTCAGGCTGTTCCAGGCGACGGCGATACGCCTTGATGCGCGTGATAATGGCTGTGGTAACGAAATCCAGCAGTTGTAGAGCGTAATCCGGGTCTTCAATCAAATCGGCGGCAAACTGTGACGCCCCACGCAGATTACAGCATATCGTCATCGGCCCATCCGTTCCTAAACCTGCTGGGGTAACCGAGGCGATAGGTTTGCCGTACATCGTCCAACCTTGCTCCTGCCTGCGCTTCATGTAGTCCGTAAACTCCCAGTTGCGCGCCATCAGTCCCCCAGTAAATGGGTCAGGGATGCCCCTGTCGAACAACAGATTCCTCTTGTCACCCTCCAGCAGAGGTTTCACATCCGGCACCTGGTCGGGGGAATAAAAAATCTCGCAACCCAACCATGCCGATTCGTATACATTCTGGAAGTCCACATGAACATCCCATCCCTTCTCTGGTATGCCCATTTCGCTGTCTTGAGGGATGTGGTGACGCACCCAGTGGAGATGTTGTATCTGATACTCCAGCATCGTCTGAGGGTCGTTGAAGTACTGCTCGAAACTGATATGGTGCGGGTTCGCTTCGGGAATCTCCATGCTAAAACGCACGTTTAGCCCCCAGATAATTGGAACGCGGACCGGTTTCCCCGCGCGGTACTTTTCCCAAACCTCTCTGACCTCGGCGTTATGTGCTTCAAAATCGATATGTCTAGACACAGCAGCTACCTCTTGCTGTTCTGAACAACATTTCACAAAGTAATAGTTAGATACATTGCTTGCGTTCGCCTGCTTCCTGCTTGAAGGAAAAAGGTTAGTGTACGCGAGGTGTCGTAAGTGAAGTACGGTTTTTTTGACCCCTCTCTGTAACCCGCGAAGCGGGTGGTACGTCTTATCTATGTATGACATCCGCGCAGCGCGGGAAGCAGGAGAGCACGTTGGCGAACTCAGGAGCGATAGCGTTGCCGCACTCATCCGGTACGGTGAACACTGCCGACGCCGACCGTCAGGCAATAGAGCGGTTTCTGGCGGGCGACGCCGGCGCGTTCGAGGAACTGTACCTTCGGTACCAGCCTTATGTGTACAACGTGGTGAACGGCATCGTGCAGAACGCCGAAGATGCGCGAGATGTCACCCAGGATGTTTTCCTGCACGTATACGACTCGCTATCGCGTTTTCGTGGCGGTTCTGCATTTTCTACGTGGTTGTATCGGGTGGCGGTGAATGCCGCCATCACGCACGTACGTAAAGAGAAGCGCCATCCGCAGATACCGCTGGACGCGCTGCGCGAGTTTCGCGCTGACATCGAAGTCGAACCGGAACAGCAAGCAACCCGCGCAGAGACTCAACAGGCGGTGCAGGAGATGCTCGCCAAGCTTCCTGAGCAACAGCGGGCGGTGTTGGTACTGCGCTATTTCCAGGAGTTGTCGCTGGAGGAAATGGCGGAAATCATGAACTGTTCAGTGGCAGCAGTGAAGGTGCGTTTACACCGCGCTCGCAACAGTTTCCGCCGCCTCTTCGAAAAGCGACATCCACAAGAGGATGATGAAAGCCGATGAAATGCGCGCTGACTCGCTGGTGGATGGAAGAATATATCGACGGCACGCTGGACGAGAAGCGTGAGCGGTGGATACGCACTCACCTGCAGAGGTGTCAGGCGTGTGCGCAAGAGCTGGCATGGCGTCGCTCCCTGCGAGATTCTCTGCGAGCGGACCTGGCGTCTACGCCATGCCCGCAGCAGATGTGGGAGGATTTTCAGCGCAGGCTTTCAGAACATCGTCAACCTGCACACACCTCTCGCGTCGCGTGGTGGCAATGGAGTGCAGCAACGGCGGCAGTGGCATGTGCGCTGGTGCTGGGCATAGCATGGTGGGGCAGTTACACTCCGGTCTCGGAACGGCCAAGGGGGCAGAATTTTGCTTCCAGCGAGCGACAAGCAGGAACGCCTGCGGCACCCGGAGCAGAGTCGCCAGTGTATTCGCTTTCCACCCCGACGCGCTCGCCCGCTGTGAAACCGGTACGTACGGCGAAGGCGCCGCCAGTCAAGTCAAACGAACCGCCGCCTTTGTCGATGCGTTTAGCCGCACGAGCAACGGCTCAGCCGGCTGAACCGGTTGTACAGCCCGCGCCGCAGGCATACGCCAGTGTAGCCTACGCAGAAGTGCGCAACGAGCAGGGCGAGCTGGTCAGCAGATTACTTTTGCAAACAACATACGACCAGAACGGACAACCCAGATCGGTACAGATAGAGTACGATGCTTCAGCTGCAGTGGAGGTAGAAAACGATGATAACCCGATGGATAGCTCTGATACTCATGATAATAGTCGCGGTTCCGCTGGCAGCCCAACCGCGGCAGCCGATTCCGGTACGCGCTTATCAGATTGAGGCGGTAAATCGCGACGTGCGCGAGGTGCTGGACGACCTGTTTCAGAAAGCAGGTAAACAATACGTGATCGAGCCGGGTGTGCAGGGCAACGTTTCTCTGCGTATCGCTACCGACTCGTTTGAAGAGGCGTTGAACCGCGTGTTGCAAAGCGCAGGTCTTATTTGTCAGATAGAGCAGTCGCAAGCCCCTCAGGGGCGCGTGGTGGCAACTTATGTCGTCAGGGCGCGCCCAGCACCCCTTCCGCTGGCGGCGCAGACGCCTGTGGACATCCTGTCGCGACCGGTGAATCTGATGGCGAGCACAAAGCTGCGCAATGTGCTTGCTATGCTCTCCCAGCAAACGGGGGTATCGATTGTGGCCACGCACGAGGTTCCCGATTTAGAGGTGACACGGTTAGTGTTGAACAATGTGACACTGGGCTATGCGCTCAACGTGATCGCCCAGGCGACCCGAACGCAGTATCAATTTCAGCCTGACGGCTCGATATTGCTGGTGCCCGCGCCGCAGATACAGGTCAAAGTTGCGCCCGGTATAACGGGCACAAGACAGTTTGTAGACCCAACGATACTACGCACACCTCCTGCAGCTGCAAGTGGTCAAACCCAGCTGCAACAGGCGCCCGCGCCATCTGTAACAACCAGACGCGCAGACCCCCCGGTGTCCGTCCTTAGATGCGTTTGCGGTGCAGACCTGCAACCTTACTGGAACTACTGCCCGATGTGCGGCAAGAAGATTATGAAGATTCAGCCTGCGCAGCCAAAACGATAGCCTCTTAGCAGTTTGTTTGCACCGTTTCTTACCGCAGGTTGGGGTTTCTACAGATGTGAGGAGAATGTTCCTCGCCCCTTTGCCATTTTGAGCGTCAG
>JANWYZ010000120.1 GCA_025054895.1 bacterium
GAGCCCGACCCCGTGATACCCGACAGCGTGCGCAAAACCGGCGTCATTGCCCCGCCAGCCGACATCCCGGGCGCAGACCCACGTACCTGCGTGGACGCTCAAGAGCCGGTAGCACGTATCACCAACGAAGGCAACTGGGGCTTCTATGCGGGCGACCCTTTGGCTTCAGATGGTCTGGCGGTGAAGATGCCTGGCAATCACCATGAGTGGGCGTATCATGTGCCCGTCTCCGCCTTACCCGAACGCGCCCACAAAGGCAGGTGGAAGGTGTATGTGGTGCTTCGTGTCGAGAGGAAGGCAAACGTGGACCTCCAGAAAGACGCCTTCTGGGCAGGCGTATGGGACACGAAAAACTGGAAATCTGCAGGCGAGATACGCGGCAAAATCGCCGATACGGAGGAGAAAGGCTATCGCTCCTACCTCATCGGCACGGTCGCGTTACACCCGAACATGTACATCTGGGTCGCGCCGCCTGCTTCAGGCATAGATGGTCCAGTACATGTTTCAGCCGAACAGGCAAACGTGCAGGCAGTGTGGGTAGATAGAGTGTACCTGGTGCCTGCCGAATAGAGCAGAAGCAGGTAAAAAGCAGCTGGCGGACTGGCGCACGTGATGCGCCCTTCCTGACGGGAAGCAACATCGCTGGGGTGGGGTGCTTACCTGCAAGAGTACTGAACGTCCGAGATTCTCGCACCTGAGGGCGCACTGCCGTGCGCCCCTACTGCGTTGCACCCATCTGGGCCACGCCGGAGCGTGGGCATCCAATCGCTCTGGAGGGCGAGGCTCCTGCCGAGCCGTTGAAGATCGTCCTGAAACCGTAACTGAACAGAGCACTAGACGACCACCGTTGCCGGGAAACCTGCAGCGTCCAGCCGTTGCAGGATAGCATCCACTGCTATCCTGCCCTCCTCGTACTGCACCTGTACCGTTCTGGTAGAGACATCTACCACCACTTGCTGCACGCCGTCCAGCTTGCTCAGGGCGCTGGTGATAGCATTGGCGCAACCTTCACACACAATATCAGGCGCGTTCAAACGTACGTACATCCGCCTTTCTCCTCCGTTAGAAAAGTATACAGTGTATTGTGCAGGTAGAAGCCCCCCCTGCCGCCCAGACGACGTACAGAGCCAGCCCGCAGCCCCCCACAATAGCCAGCCATACGAACCATGCCCATCCAGGCGTAGATGCCTGTGGCGCAAGCAGCAGACGCAGACGTTCCTCCAACAGGCTACTGTTTGCCGCGAAGCCGAGTGAAAGCCCTTGGGCGCTCGCCTGCTGGTGTAACAGCGTTCTCGCCAGGTCTATGCGCGGCACGCCAAGCAAGGTCGCCCGTTCGTCCGCCAACAGTTCTGCCGCGTGGCTCCAGCGACGAAGCGCCATACTCCACGCTTCCAAACCCGCGCTACGTACCAGAAGCCCCATGGCGAACGCAAACCAGCCATCGCGAGACCGCAAGTGTTGCCATTCGTGCGCGACAACAGCGCGCAGTTGCACTTCGTTCAGGGTTCGCACGCTCTGTTCCGAGAGAAAACACACGCCGGCGTACACCATGTCGATGCAGCCAAGTGAGGGTAATTCGCGGAAGCGATGGTGTTCTCTATAGGGCACAACCTGTTGTAGTACCTGCTGCAAGGCGCCAGATGGAGCGCGTGAGGCTTTGTGCAGTTGCCGGAGCGCGCTCAGTGCGGTCGTAACATACACTACCAGCCTTACCATGAACACGATGAGCAGTGTTGCCGTTGCCAGCAGCAGCGCCCGTAGGAGCAGGATGCCTGTGTTGCCCAGATTCTGCTGAAGCCAGCCGAAATAACATACGGAATGATATGCACAAGGAGGCATAACAACAACCAGAGCGGTAAAGAGAGCAAGCACAACCGGCGTGAGCACCACCGCTGATAGCGCGCCCTTCAGCTGCACAAGGCTCAGAGCGCGACGCCTGCGCCATAACAACGCGCTCAACGGAGCGGTCATTGCACCGGCAACGACGAACACCAGCGCCATCAGCACCCAGCGCGCGAGTAGATGCTCCAGATACTGCACGCAGGCTAGCCCCCTTCCTCCCGCCGTCGGATCTCCTCTGCCCAGCGCTGCAGCATCTCTGGCGACACCTCTTCAGGAGCTCGATGGAAATACATTGCCAGCGCGTCGGGAAATCTTTCTGCCAAACGCGCGAGAGCCTCGCCAACGATACGACGCTCCAGCTGTTCCCGGCTAAGCGCGGCGCGGTACTGGTAACTGCGTCGCTCGCCGCTGCGCTCCACCAGTCCTTTCTTGCATAACCTCTCCAGTGTAGTGGCGATGGTGGTCAGCGCCACCTGATGCGTTTGTGACACGAGCTGATGTACCCGGGAGGCGGAGCAAACGCCGTGCTGCCACAGCGTCTCCATCACTGTATGCTCCAGGTCGCCCAGTTCGGTGCGCACCCCTGTCGGTTCCGGTTTGAAACGAAAGCGCCTCATGCCCTCATTGTACCTCTATCCGTCCCCATATACCTGCGGCGGCGCAAGGTATTCGGGAAAACGCTCTCTCAAAGCGCGCCGAACCACATAACACAGGTGACATGCTTCCACGTAGCCCGACTGTACAGGGAAGCCAAACCTCCGGGCAAGCTCGGCGGGACCGCCCTCCACCAGCGGAGCGCATACCGGATGCTCTTCCGCGCGGTACTCCTTTACCAGTTGCGAGAGAGGTGTTTTCCACAGGTTACCCATACACAACCCCTGACAGAGATGCACGTTGCCATAGGCGTCTACATGCACCCGGCCGGGGTCGCGCAGGTTCTCGTAGGGGCACTCGGTAAAGCGCTGCCACGCTCTCGTGGGAAGTCCTTCAGTCAGCTTCTCTACAGCCCGTCCACGAAAGCGTACCCCGCCGCCTACGATTGGCTCTCCCTTCTTGCCTTCACTGTGCTCGCGGTAGGTGACCGTTGGTGGAGCGATAGAAATTATCCCACAGGGTATGCCCAGCTGTTGCGCCGCTGCCATAGCGCGCTTCGCCGGCGTATCTTCCTCTGAACCACTGTGAAAGAGGTCATCGCTGAAACTAATGGAGCCGATGCCTGCATCCTGCAAGGGTTCGAGCCAGAGTATCGCGTCCTCCGGGCTGGTGGCAAAGTAGCCGTTGGTGACGATGCCCGTATTAAAGCCCATCTTGCGAGCGACTCGCACCCCTTCCAGCAACAGAGGATAGTACAAAAACGGCTCGCCGCCCTCGAAAAAGACCGTCTGCACCGAGCCCAACCGCTGTGCCTGCTGCAACACCGCGACAATCTGCTCCAGTGTGAAAGTCCCTCTCGCTCGAGGACTACCGTACACAAAGCAATGGTCGCACTCGTAAGGGCATTTGTAGGTAAGCAAGAAGTGGATTCCGGTGAGCACGTTATCCCCCTTGCGCCGCCATGCATTCCAGCGCTTCATCCACCATCGACAGGTAGTTCTCCACCGGTACGTAGCTGGGTATGGAGTTACCGGAACCGACAGCGTATCTGCCGCGCGCTCCGCAGGTCTCTACCAGCTCACGGGTACGCCGACGCACCTGCTCGGGTGTGCCAGCCGAAAGGATGTTCAAGTCTATTCCGCCCAGTACGGCAATGCGCTCGCCATACAGGTGCTGAAAATGCTCAACGGGGATGATAGCGTCCTCGAACGAATGTTTGCCGTCGATACGCACTTCGGTTATCAGGTCTTCCATAATCGCCTGCAGGTTACCGCAGGAATGCAGGAAATAGGGCAGACCGCGCTCGTGCGCCATCTGCGCCCAGCGTTTGTGCCAGGGCAAGCAGTATTTGCGCAGTGCATCTGGCGCAACCAGCGTGCCCGAACGGAAACCCATATCGTCGCCCGGGAAGACCGCTACCAGATTATCCAGTTGTAGCAAATGCTCATAGAACTGCGTGATGAGCGTACCGATACGGTCGCTCACCGCCTGCACCAGCTCGGGGGCGTCGTACAGCGCGAGGCACAGCCCCTCCAGCGACATAATCCATGAAAGATGCTCGAAAATCCCTGCCGCGTGGGAAGAGATCAAACCCATTCCCTCTGGCAGGCGTTCGTTAATGTACTCCAGCACAAAGAAGTCCACGTCCTCGATACGGGGCCAGGCATACTGTTCGAAATCTTGCCAGTTGCCTATCGCGCCCTGGTGTTCGTCTGCCCATGCACGTTGCTTGCTGGAGGCGGTGTCGGCGGTGACCAGATGTCTTTCCTGGAACGGCAAGCCAATCTCGAGGCGCACGAAGTCATAGCCCATGCGGTACCAGAAGTCGATAATCATATCCAGGAAAGCCTTCAGCGACTCGCGGTCGCCCTGCGGCGTCACCCACTGCCTGCCCATAAGTTCGGTTACTATCGGACGCATCACCACGTCGTCTACAATATACTCTACCAGCGGTGTACGCCTCTGCGGTACGCGCCCCATCAGAATATCTACAAACTCACGCGCGTTGGGCGCAGGATGTTTCATCGGTATATGTCGCCACATGGTTGCCTCCGTTCAGAGCAGGCGCCTGAGAAGATATTCCTTAATAGACTATTTTACTTACCAATTGAGTACATCCTGCTCTCGTTCCACGCGGTAGCCGGTTTCTGACATCGCGTAATAGCAAGTGAGCGCAATGCCAGAGCGTAAAATCAACTAAGGCGATATGCTGTTCCCGCAGCGTTTTTCCGGTGCATACGCGAAGGCAAACCGCGTACGTGTCGCTCCGCCTGCAGGGTCGCGGTGGTCGGGTATGCTGCTGCAACGTCCGGTAGCGCCCGTTCAACGGCATGAAGAGAGGGATTCTGGTATAATCTTGCACAGAGGGGCTTGATGGAGGCAACGAAGGGTAGAGTTCTGGTCATTGGTTCTGACGGAATGCTGGGGCAGGATGTGTGCGCACGCTTCGCTCCGCATTTTGCCCTGTTGACCGCTTCGCGCCGGTCGGGAGATATTCGCATGGACATCACCGACAGCGAGGCAACGCGCCGTGCGATTGAGCAGTCTGCCCCCGATGTGGTGATACTTTGCGCTGCGTATACCGACGTAGATGGTTGTGAACGCAACCCGCAAGAGGCTTATCGCGTTAACGCCTTCGGGGCGGCGAACGTAGCTTCTGTTTGCGCCGAAGCAGGAGCCAGCCTGGTCTATATCAGTACCGATTACGTGTTTGACGGCGCAAAGTGCGAGGGTTATACCGAGTGGGATACTCCGCACCCGCTAAATGTGTATGGCGCAAGCAAGCTGGTAGGCGAGCAGTGGGTTCGCGAGGTTTGCCCACGTCACTGGATAGTGCGCACCGCGTGGTTGTACGGTGTGGGGGGCAGATGCTTCCCGCGAACCATCTTAAACGTAGCGCGAGAAGGTAAGCCCTTGCGCGTGGTGAACGACCAAACAGGTTCGCCCACCTTCACCTGGGATTTGGCGGGCGCGCTGTTAGAGATGGTACAAAGGAGCGTGGCGTACGGCACATATCACGTGGTCAATGAAGGTGCGGCTACATGGTATCAGGTAGCTTGCGAGGTAATCCGCTTAGCGACAGGGTGGGGGTTGCTGTCAGCGGAAGTATCCATAGAGGCAATCAGCAGCCGCGAGTGGCACTCGCCGACGCGACGCCCCGCGTACTCAGTGTTAAATATGGAACGGCTGCGCTGGGCAGGCGTTGCCCTGCCACGACACTGGCGAGAGGCGCTACAGGATTATATCCAGCGATTGCATGCATGAGGTGAGAGATGGATTACGACCATACGCTGAATTTGCCCAAGACTGCCTTCCCGATGAAGGCGGAGCTGGTAAAACGAGAACCGCAGTTCCAGCGGTTCTGGCAGGAGCACGCCATCTACCATAAGGCGTTAGAGAAGCCCGCTCCGCGCGGTTTGTTCATCTTGCACGACGGGCCGCCCTATTCCAACGGCGATATCCACATGGGGCACGCGCTCAACAAGACGTTGAAGGATATTATCGTCAAGTTCCGCATGTTGCAGGGCTATCGCTCGCCTTTCGTGCCCGGCTGGGACAACCACGGTATGCCCATCGAGAACGAGGTGACCAAGGAGTTCCGGCGCAAGGGCGAGAAACCCGACAAAGTGACCCTGCGCAAACGGTGCCGCGAGTACGCCAGTCATTTTGTGAACCGCCAGCGCGAACAGTTCATGCGGCTGGGTTGTATTGGCGACTGGGACAATCCGTACCTCACGATGTCTTACGAGTTCGAGGCGATGCTGGTGCGCGTATTCGGCGAGCTGGTGGAGCGCGGCTATATTTACCGTGGGCTGAAGCCCGTGCTGTGGTGTCCGGTGTGCGAAACCGCTCTCGCAGACGCCGAGATCGAGTATCACACGCACACCTCGCCCTCTATCACCGTGCGCTTTGCTCTGAAGAACGACCCCAACGGCGTATTCCCCAATGAAGGGGACAAACAGGCGTACATCCTCATCTGGACCACTACCCCCTGGACGATCCCGTCCAATATGGCGGTAGCGGTGCATCCGGCGGAGCCGTACGCCATTGTGGAAACCAGCGGGGCGATCTACCTGCTGGCGGAATCGCTGGTGGAAATCGCCATGTCGCGCATCGGCGCAACTGAGTACCGTGTGCTGCGTACCGTGCAGGGCAATGCACTGTCGGGGCTGGCGTTTCAACATCCGCTGTACGAGCGCGAGTCGCCCGTGGTGTTTGCCGACTACGTGACCATGACCGAGGGCACGGGCGTGGTACATATCGCCCCCGGGCACGGCGAGGAGGACTTCGGCACAGGACAGGAGTATGGATTGCGCGTGATGTGTCCTGTGGACGTGCAGGGCAGGTTTACCGACGAGGTGGGTGAGCGTATCGCAGGCAAATACGTGCGCGACGCCGATGCCGAGATTATCGAATGGCTGCGTGAGCAGTCCGCCTTGCTCGCTCATGAGCCATACGAGCACCAGTATCCCTACTGCTGGCGATGTCACTCGCCCCTGCTATTCCGCGCGACGGTTCAGTGGTTCATGAGCATCGACCACAACCGACACCGCGAACGGTGTTTGCAGGCAATTGAGCGTGTGAAGTGGTTTCCGCCCCAGAGCATCAATCGCATCCGCAGCATGGTGCAAGGACGCCCTGACTGGTGTCTCAGTCGTCAGCGAGCGTGGGGGGTGGGCATTCCAGCCTTCTACTGCAAAGGGTGTGGCGAGGTGTTGTTAGATCCCGCTTTGATTGCCCGCGTTGCCGACGAGGTGGAGAAGTGCGGTAGCGATGTGTGGTTTGAAAAGCCTGCCGAGTTCTTCTTGCCCGAGGGTACAGCCTGCCCTCGGTGCGGCGGTGTCGCTTTCGATAAGGAAACCGACATCCTGGACGTTTGGTTTGATAGTGGATGCACCCACCGCGCGGTGCTCGAGAAGCGACCGGAGCTGCGCTGGCCATCCGACGTGTATCTGGAAGGCTCCGACCAGCACCGCGGCTGGTTCAACTCCAGCCTGATGATTGGTGTCGCCACCAAAGACGATGCCCCTTATCGCGCGGTGATCACCAACGGCTGGATGTTAGACGGCGAAGGGCGCGCTATGCACAAGTCGTGGGGCAACGTGATCAGCCCGTTAGAGGTCATCGGCAAATACGGCGCGGATGTGCTGAGGCTGTGGGTAGCCAGCAGCGACTACTTCGAGGATGTGCGCCTCTCGTTTGAGATACTGGACCGCACCGCCGAAGCCTACCGACGTATCCGCAATACCATGCGTTTCCTGCTGGGCAACCTGTACGATTACGACCCTGCTCAGCACCGTGTGGTGGAAAGCCAGCTGCTCCCCCTGGACCAGTGGGCAATGGCGCGAACGCGCAAACTGCTGGCGGATTGCGTGGCGGCGTACGAGGTGTACGAGTTCCACCGCGTGTACCAGAACGTACATAACTTCTGTGTGGTGGACATGAGCGCGTTCTACCTGGACGTGCTGAAAGACAGGCTGTACTGTTCACCGCCTGCTTCACACGAGCGTCGTTCTGCGCAGACCGCGCTGTACTTTGTTGCGCAAACGCTGGCGCAATTGCTTGCCCCTATTATCACGCACACCGCCGAAGAGGTATGGCAGGCGTTGCCTGGCGAGAGCAAAGCAGAGAGCATCTTGCTTACACAACTACCTGATGCTCCGTACTCGGTTCACGATGCGGCGATGCTGGAGCGATGGGAGCCGGTACTGGCAGTGCGCGAGGCGGTGAACAAGGCTTTGGAACAGGCGCGGCAGGCGGAGATGATTCGCCGCTCTCAAGAGGCGGCTCTATACATCAAACTGGACGATGAGACCTGGAACGCGCTCCAGCCCTTCTTCGCCGACCTGCCGATGCTGTACATGGTAGCGTCCGTGCAGGTGGAGCGGTGGGACGAGGAAGAGGTTAGCGTTGTGGTGCAAAAAGCAGAAGGTGCGAAGTGTCCGCGCTGCTGGCAGGTTCGCACCGACATTGGCGTGGATTCCGAGTATCCCGAAGTGTGTGCTCGCTGCGCAGATGCCCTGAGAGCAATCGCATGAAAGGCTGGTTTTTTGCAAGCACGTTGTTGGTGCTATTAGCGGACCAGGCGAGCAAGTGGTGGATGCAGTGGACGCTCTCTCCCGGACAATCGATGCCGGTTGTGCCGGGCGTGTTGCACTTCACGCTCTCGTTTAACTCGGGCATCGCCTTCGGGCTGTTTCCGCAGTTCGGCAAGCTGTTCCTGTGGATATCGCTGGCGATAGCGGCAGCGGTACTGGCGTACTATCTGCATCTACCCGCTCCTTCAGCATCGACTACCGCTATCGCCAGCTTGCTCACTGGCGGCGCGCTGGGTAATGTGGCAGACAGGTTGCGCCTGGGACACGTAGTAGACTTTATCGATTTGCGTGTGTTTCCGGTATTCAACCTGGCGGACACAGCAGTAACCTGTGCGACCATACTGTGGATTGTGAAGCACTGGGTGTTTTCATCACCAGCTGCGCAGGATGACCAGGCGGGCTGTTAAATAACTTTGTACACAGGTTTGAGATACGCTGACTGCGTATCCGCATGTACAGTTTGAAGGACTAAGCGATATACGTAGCGAATCTACCTGGTGCATCTACGTAGCTCACTCACTCTTACAAAGGGACGACGCGGGTAAATAAAGGTATGGCTGAACAATTCTGGACTGCGCCTCTGTGGTGTGTTGCTGCATCGGTTGTTACCGCATTGTTATTTGTGCCGCGAAGAAGCACACACTGGGTATCTGCTCTTCCCACTATCCTTGCCGTTGCGTGGAGCACTATACTCGCGCTCTCCGCGTGGGGGCACCATTCAAGCGGTCTGCAC
>JANWYZ010000121.1 GCA_025054895.1 bacterium
GTGGCGAAAGAGGCGGTGTCCGTACCCACCTCACGCTGCAGAATCACGCTGCGTTTGTCCTCGAAGACATACTCTATCGGTTCCTCGATGGTGACGATGTTGGCGGTGCGGGTGCGGTTAATCTCCTCGATCATCGCCGCCATGGTGGTAGACTTACCGCTGCCGGTCGGCCCAGTGATGAGAATCAGCCCTTGCTGCTGGGCAACGAAGTCTTTGAATATGGGTGGCAGGTTGGCTTCATCGATAGTGGGCGGTTGCAGAGGGATAATGCGCAAAGCCGCGCTGATACTGCCTCTTTGTAAAAAGAGGTTGCAGCGCACCCGCGCCATTCCGCCCACGGTGAATACCGTGTCGATTTCGGCGTGCTGCTCCAGCTGCTGCATCTTCTCGTCGACATCCAGCGGCTCCACGTTCTCGCGCGGATGCGCCGAGGTGAGCAGGGCGTCACGAGCAGCGCTGTACAGGATGCTATACGCCAGTTCATGGCAGTCCAGAGGCGTCAGCGGGGGCAGATCGCTGACCACTACCTTGCCGTCAATGCGTAAGACTGGAGGACTACCCGCCTTGAGGATTACATCCGAAGCGCGTCGCGGGATAGCGTATTCGAGCAAATCGTGAATGTTGCGCATGATTCCGTGTTATGTATCCTAAACTTGAACAGGTATCAGGGGGATGAAAGGTTCCCTCCTTCATTATATCACAACCCGCGCAGGCTTCTTCCTGTGGAGCATACGGGGAAAAGCGTTGACATGCGGTTCCGCTGGCTGGTAGTATGTAGGCGGAGGCAAACGTGATGGCGGTACGCACCATTCCTTACATCTCTGAGGCGCAGTACTTGCAGATGGAGCGACAGGCGCGAACCAGGAGCGAGTACCTCGCAGGACAGGTACTCGCCATGGCAGGCGCATCGCGCGCGCACAACAAGATCGCCATCAATCTCGGCGTACAGCTGTACACTGCCTTGCGCGGCAGAGACTGTGAGGTGTACCTCAGCGACATGCGCACAAAGGTTTCACAAGCCAGCGCGTACTTCTACCCCGACGTAGTGGTTGTGTGCGGTGAACCGCAGTTTGAGGATGAACATGAAGACAACCTGTTGAACCCAACAGTGATCGTCGAGATACTATCGCCCTCTACGGAGGATTTTGACCGGACGGAGAAGTTGCTCGCTTACCAAAAGCTGGATTCACTGCGCGAGTATCTGCTTGTCTCGCAGCAGGAGGTACACGTCGAGCATCTGGTTCGTCAAGCGGATGGACAATGGTTGAAGCGCGAATACACGCGTCTGGGAGAGATTGTCCATCTGGAAAGCGTCCAGGTGGAACTGCCTGTGCAGGCGATATACGAAGGCATCGTATTCCCTTCCCCATGAGGTCCCATTCTAACCAAGAGGTGTATAATGCAAGAGATTCTGATGTTCACCCTGCCCCTGCTACTGCTCACTGCACTAACAGCGCAAGCGCAGCCCGCAGCAGACACCCCGTTTCTTCAGGAGACCGCCGAACGCTACTCGCTCGGCTCGCACGAAGCCAACGATGTGCGCTCGGTGGCTATAGACGGCGAGGGGAACGTCTGGGCGGCGACACGTGCTGGTGTCTATGTTTTGAGCAAGGCGCAAAACAGCTGGAGAGCGTTAACCTCACCAGAATGCGCAGCCCCCGCCTTTGTTGTGTTCGCGGATAGCCGCGGTACTGTTTGGGCAGGTGTTTGGGACGGATTGTACCGAAGTGTGGGCAAAGAACTGCAGAAAGTGTCGGGAATCACTCACCCCGTATCAGCCTTATGCGTGGTGATTGGGGAGATACTGGCGTTTGGTCCCGATGGAATGTGGCGTGTGAAAGAGAGTGTGGTGACCCCACAAAAGCTGCCCTGCGCTCGAAGCGTGCGAGCGGTGTTGCCAGATGGTAAGGGTGGTATCTGGATAGGCACTGATGTGGGGCTGTTTCAGCATTCACCGTTGAAAACGACATGGCGGTACGACGAAGAGTACTTGCTCAGCGCGTCGGTGCGGGCACTGGCTTTCGCGCCAGACGGCAGTCTGTGGATTGGCGGTTTAGGTGGTATCACCGTCCACCGCGACGGTAAAAGGGTGGGGCAATATACCACTACCGACGGTCTGCCCAGCGTGCAGGTGCAGTGTGTGCGCCGCGCCCCCGATGGCAGAATGTGGGTTGGTACGCCAGTGGGCGTTGTGCGTACAGACGGCAAGCGATGGTCGCTGCTTCACAGCTTGCGCTGGCTGCCCGACGACGACGTGCGCGACGTCGCCTTCGACGGCGAAGGAACCGCGTGGGTGGCTACCGCAGGGGGAGTGAGTGCAATACGCCGACGCACAATGACCCTTGCCGATAAAGCAGAGCACTACCTGAGCGTTTGTCTTGCGCGTCACGTGCGCGAGCCGGGGCTGGTGGAGAAGTGCTTCCTGCAGGTTCCTGGCGATGTGAACACCTGGAAACCCCGTGACGACGATAACGACGGCGAGTACACCAGCCTGTATCTGGTGATGGAGTGCTTCCGGTATGCCGCCACAGGAGACCCTGCCGCTCGCGCGAATGCCCGCAGGGCTTTCGGCGCACTGCGCTTCTTACAAACGGTAACTGGCACCTCCGGCTTCGTGGCGCGCACGGTCATTCCGGCAAGCTGGCAGCCGATGAACGACCCCAACCGCGTGTATACCGACGCCGAATGGGCGGAGGAACACGTTCGCGACCCCCGTCACAAGCGCGTGCATGAGCGGTGGCGATTGAGTAAGGATGGCAAGTGGCTGTGGAAAGGCGATACCAGCAGCGACGAAATCAGCGGGCATTTCTACGGCTACCTGTTTTTTTACGACCTGGTCGCAGACGAGCAGGATAAGGCGCAGGTGCGGGAGCATGTGCGTCGTGTGATGGACTATATCATCGAGGGCGGATACGTTCTGCGCGATATCGACGGCACGCATACCCGTTGGGGTGTATGGTCTCCTGAAAAGCTCAACGGCGACCCTGACTGGGCGCCTGAACGCGGCATCAACTCGGTAGAGATACTGTCGTTCCTGAAGGCGACGTACCACATCACCGGCGACGCCAAGTACGAGCGCGAATATCGCAAACTGCTGGACGAACATGGCTACCGTGAGAACGTGAAGCGGGCGAAAACCTTCAACCCTGCGTGGCGCACGCACATCGACGATGAGCTGCTGGCAGTGGTTTTCCCCGCGCTGCTGTTGTACGAGACAGATCCAGAACTTAAGCAGCTGTACCGGCAAGCTCTGGACACGTGGTACGAAGGGGTTAAGCGAGACCAGAACCCCTGGTTCCACTTCCTGTATGCTTCGCTGACAGGCAGCCCGCCGGAGATGGAGGATTCGCTCATGTTCTTGCGTGATGCGCCGCTGGACCTGGTACGCTGGACAGTAGATAATACACGGCGCGAGGACCTACAGCTGGTGCGCTCGCCAGAGATAGAGCGCTGGCAGACCAGTCGCCTTCCTCCTCCGAGCGAGCGCGGGGTGATGCGCTGGGATGATAACCCCTGGGTTGCCGTGCAGGGCGATGGCGGATATACCGAGAGCGACGGCGTATACTGGTTGCTGCCTTACTGGATGGGCAGGTATTATGGCTATATCCGCCCACCTGTGCAAAGCAAGTAGGCTGTAACCTGTCGAGTTGTGGAACAGTCTAAATAGTGTAAGCATGAGAAGGGAGGGTGTTCCCATGAAAACTCTGGTCTCCCGGTGGAGATTACTGGTAGCGGCGACAGTGCTCGCCTTTGGCGTGGCAGTATCTGTGCCTGCATTAGCAGATGACCTGGGCAAGCTGTTTAAGAAGACCGAGAGCGGCAAAAGCAAATCGGACGACAACAAGGCATCGCCGAGCAAAAGCGAGGGGCGCAGCACACCATCTACATCGCCCAATAATAACAGCTCCGGTACAAATGACAACGACCTGTTCCGCAAGCGAGGCGGCAACGATACAGCTCCCGCTCCTTCGCGGCGCCCTATTCCCTCGCCTTACGCTTCGGGAAATCGCCCTCAGCCCAGCGGACGCGACAGTCAACCGCCTGTTGGACAGGGCGAGTACTGGGTATACCCCTCGGAGGTAGAAACGCCCTTTGGCAACCGCCCACGCCCATCCAGCAACGGGATGATCAACCTCGCCCGAAGGACTGGCGAGTGGCAACCGAAGATATACTTCCCGCCCGTTAACGACCAGTACCGGCGTCACTACCCCCGCGGCGTGGCGTATGGTTTCTACGTGCGCGTGTACGAACCGTACCGCGTCTGTCCGTCGGTGTACGTGTTCTACCCAACGATGCCTGCGTACATCTCCACCGAACGTATTGTCGTCATCGAGCGGCCGGTGTTCGTCGAGGTGCCGGTATTTACCTATCGGGAGAGCTACTATCTGGAGCGTAACCTGCCCTCTCGCCTCGATGTGACCATTGGCGACATCCAGCGGGCGTGGCGGTACGGTAGCCCCGACCTGATACGCCGACACCTGCGCTTCGACATGTTCGTGGCGGTGTACCTGCGCGGCAAATACGCCTACTCGATACCTGCCGAAGACTACTTCACCATGACCATCGACGCCATGCGCAACACCCGCACGGTACGCTTCGCCTTCGACGAGATTCGCAGGCGTACCAGCGACGCCTATGTGCTGTACGGACAGCATGTGTACGAGGACGAAGACGGACAGGTACGCACCACCTACATCAGCTACACCGTCGAGCGCATGGGTAGCGAGTGGATTATCACGGAAGTTGGCTCCAGTCCGGAGCCGTTGCCTCCATCCTGAACGTAAAGGAGAGGAACGTATGCTTCCCGTTACGCGGACGCGCTGGCTGGGGGGAGCGCTGGTTATAGCGGTACTCTCTCTGCTCAGCGCTTGCGGTGGCATGTTCCAGAGTGAAAAGAGGGGTTTGCCCCCAACAGAGCAGACTCGCTCTCGCGTACAGCAGACGCTCGCTACCGGTTGGAACGCCGCTTCTCTGGGCGGCGCGTCTTTCGCAGAAGCGATGGTGGCACGCAGCGGCGGGCGTGCAAAGGGCATCCTCCTCGTGGGCAGCTTCGCGCGTACCTTCAGCGAAGAGAATGGCGATAAGCCGGGCGAACCATTACCACACTTTTATTACGACGAGTGGCTTGGCGTGTGGGTGCAGGTGGAAGAGAATGGCTCTGGCGCACGGATGCTGCTGTATGAGGACGAGGAGCGAACCAAACCCGCAGGCGTCATCGAAAGCACATACCCCGAGAATCCGGATACCTACCCACAGACCTATCGCTATCGCTACGAAATCCTTGCAGGCTGGCGAGCAGGTTCTCGCGGCGAGCACGTGGTGACCGTCCACTCGGAGACCGCCAGTTCGATGCAGTATGAGTACCAGGAGGGCGATGGCTCACAGGGGCGCGGTAGTTCCCGCTGGGACGAACGAGGCGGTGAATGGAGCAACCGCTATGAGAGCGCAGACGGCTTCTGGTCTGAAGATAGCGGCGTGTTCTCTGTGGACGGTTCCGGACGCACGCAGTCCGCGAACTCTCTGGGTTACCGGAGCCGTTTCGAGTATCGCCCGGACGGCTCCGGCGAAGGCGTTATCGAAGGTCCCGACCCAGGGCTACCAGCGACGATTACCTGGACGGCGGACGGCAGGATGACCATCCGCTGGGCAGACGGTACAGTAGAAGAGTTCAACCTGTGGGAGGTCTGGACCGGAGATGGCGAGGGCGAAACGGAGCCCGGAGGGAGCGGTTAAAACCTTCTATCGCTCTGTTAAGTTGTGAATTGGGGATTACCTCCCTGATAGCCCACCATTGAAATGGTGGGCTATAATGGAAACAAACCTGCCTGCGCAGGTTGTTCCAATCCGCGAAGGCGGATTTTGTTCCACCGCAGCCCCCGATTTCAATCGGGGGCGGGATGCGTGAAATCGTGAAATCACAACTTAACAAAGCAGTAGGTTTTGCCCCTTAGTTCCACTTCTCGCCCTGCGGGAAGGGGGTGGTGTTTTTCTCTGCTCCCCAAATCCCCCCTAGCTGGAGTATAATATGCTGTTGGGGAGGTGAATAGCATGAGCGAGAAATGGGAGGGCAAGCTAGAGCGTATCGACACCTACCGCTGGCGCATCCCCAAGGACTACAAGAAGGGCATGCGCGTAGACGGCGTCATTTATGCCAGCGCACAACTGATAGAACACATCGTACAGGACCAGTCTCCCGAACAGGTAGCCAACGTGGCAACCTTGCCCGGTATCCAGAGCTACTCTATCGCTATGCCTGATATCCACTGGGGTTACGGATTTCCCATCGGTGGAGTAGCAGCAATGGATATCAAAGAGGGCGTCGTGTCGCCCGGAGGGGTAGGTTTTGACATAAACTGCGGTGTGCGGATGCTCCGTACCGACCTCACCATCGAGCAGGTGCAGCCGCGCATCAAGGAGCTGGTAGACCAGATTTTCCGTGACGTGCCCGCAGGGCTGAAGGGCGAAGGGCTGATTAAGGTCAACCCGCAGGAGCTGCGCGAGGTTATGCGCAAAGGCGCAATCTGGATGATTGAACACGGCTACGGTTGGGAAGAGGATATCGAACGCAGCGAACAGAGCACCACGCTGACGGGTCTGCTACCCCCCGAGCCGTCCAATATCTCTAATCGCGCCATCGAACGAGGCAAAACACAGCTGGGCACATTAGGCGGAGGCAACCACTTCCTGGAAGTGCAGGTAGTGGATGAGATATACGATGCAAAGGTCGCTGAAGCCTTCGGTATCACACAGGTAGGACAGATTACAGTGATGATCCACACTGGCTCGCGAGGCTTCGGGCACCAAACCTGCGACGACTACCTGGACGTGATGCAGAAGGCACAAAAGAAGTACGGGATCGAACTGCCCGACCGTCAGCTAGCCTGTGCGCCCATCACTTCCGAAGAGGGCGAGGACTATCTGACAGCGATGGCGTGCGCCGCGAACTTCGCGTGGGCGAACCGCCAGGCGATTGCGCACTGGGTGCGACAGGCGTTCGCGAAGGTATTCGGCAGTAAGCCGCAGCAACTGGGCATGCACCAGATATACGACGTGGCGCATAACATCGCCAAGATTGAGGAGCACGAGATAAACGGCAAAGCGAAATCGGTGTGTGTACACCGTAAAGGAGCCACTCGCGCCTTCGGACCAGGGCACCCCGCCGTGCCAGAAGTATACCGCCACGTAGGTCAACCCGTGCTCATCCCCGGCGATATGGGGCGGTACTCCTTCATCCTGGTCGGCACGGTGACCGCGATGCGTGAGACCTTCGGTTCCACCTGCCACGGCGCGGGGCGTATGATGAGCCGACACGGCGCAATGCGTGAGGCGCAAGGACGAAACATCGCACAGGAGCTGGCGGAGAAAGGAATCTACGTGCGCGCCCAGAACAAAGGCACTCTTGCCGAGGAAGCCTCCTACGCCTACAAGGACGTAGCGAACGTGGTAGACGTGTGCGAGGGGGTAGGTATCTCGCGCAAGGTCGCTCGCATGCGTCCAATCGGCGTGGTCAAGGGGTAAATCTGTACTCTGAGGGGGGCGTCCTACCGACTCGACGGCAGGCTCGCCCTCCTGACGACTTTACTCCACCGCGTTGGCGGCAATCACCTGCTGATACCAGTGGGCGCTATCTTTCCAGATGCGCTGTTGGGTAGCGTAATCTACGTATACGATTCCAAACCGCTTGGAGTAGCCGTACGCCCACTCGAAGTTATCCAGTAGGGACCAGACAAAGTAGCCCTTCAGGGGCACGCCGCTCTGGATGGCACGGTGAGCGGACAGGAAATGTTGTCGCAGGTATTCCACCCTCTGCGTGTCGGCGACTCTACCGTCACACACCTCATCGCGGAAAGCGGCGCCGTTCTCGGTGACGTACAGGCTCAGACGCGGAGCCTCTGAATGCACCCACTGTAGTATCTCATACAATCCGTCGGGATAGATTTCCCAACCCATGTCTGTGTACTGCGCGTCCTTGTTTTCCACGCCTTCCGCTCGCAGGTAGCCATGGTCTCCACGCTTGATCAGACCGCGCGAGTAGTAGTTGATACCCAGAAAGTCAACAGGCTGAGCGATGCGCTCCATGTCGCCCGAGTGGATGGCAGGCCAGGCAAAACCAACAAGCTGTTCTGCCAGTGCGGGGTATCGCCCCTTGAGTAAAGGCTCCACGAATAGCGCGTTGTTCATGGTGTGCACACGCTCGGCAGCCGCTTTGTCCTCTTCGCTGTTAGTAGCCGCGTGCTGTGGAGCCAGGTTCAGTACGATGCCTACCTGTGCTTCTTCGGGCAGGATGCCGCGCATTCGGGCGACCGCCTCGCCATGCGCCAGCAAGCAATGGTGCGCGGCGCGAAGCCCTGCCCACAGGTCGCGCATCCCAGGAGCATGGTGACCCATCACGTATCCGAGAAAGGTGAACACCCACGGCTCGTTCAGCGTTGCCCATAAACGCACCCTGTCGCCCAGTCTTTGCGCTACTATCTGCGCGTAGCTGCCGAACCAGTTCACAATTTCGCGGTTTGCCCAGCCGCCCAGGTCCTGAAGCGCGCCCGGCAGGTCCCAGTGATAAAGCGTTACCATTGGCTGAATACCTGCATCCAGCAGCGCATCGACCAGACGGTCGTAGAAATCCAAACCTGCCGGATTGACCGCACCTTTCCCTTCAGGAAGGATGCGCCCCCAGCTGATGGAGAAACGGTATGCTTTTAATCCCATCTCACGCATCATGGCTACGTCTTGTTGCCAGCGGCAATAGTGGTCGCAAGCCACGTCGCCGGTGTCGCCGTTATGCGTGGTGCCCGGCGTGTGTGAAAAGCGGTGCCAGATCGAGGCGCCTGCACCGTCAGCCAGCGGGGAACCTTCTATTTGATACGAAGCGGTAGCAGCTCCCCATAAAAACCCGTCGGGGAAGCGAAAGACGGACATATCAGCCCTCCTCGTACTTAAACCTTTCAGATGACATTCTACCGAAAACAGAGGCAAACAGCAAGAGGAAAACAGCTCAGCATGTGGAATTTGTCCTGCGAGCCACCATCCTCTCATGCTGAGCATGGACGAAGCGTCTTGTTCGTCCTTCTGTCATGCTGAGCCGTCCGAGACCCTTCGCTCCGCTCAGGGTGACAAAGGAGTGGAGGGCGAGGCTCCTGCCGAGCCGTCGGTTTTCAATGGTCGCGACGGAGCGCGACCTTCCAGTAACACGCGCATCTTGCGCGTGGCTCATGGGCAAGATGCCCATGTCACATCAGAACACCTGCAGG
>JANWYZ010000122.1 GCA_025054895.1 bacterium
CTCAATGAGTCAGGAGTGAAATGCTGTGCCTGCGCCTTCAGTGCGACAAGCTGGGCTGTGGGCAGGCTCTCGTCCAGTGCTCCCACGCGGGCGTACAGCAAATCGCGCACACGCTGGGCAATCGCATCCAGAACAGTGCGCACACTACTTCCGCGTCGCAACATCTCGTCCGCCGCGGTCAACGCCTTTGCCATATCACCGCGAGCGGCGGCGTTAATTACCGCTCCTACCGCCTCTTCGTCTACGATGCCCAGCACCGAGCGCACCGTCTCGTAGTCCACATGTCCACCCGCGTATGCCAGAACCTGTTCCAGCAAACTCAATGCGTCGCGGAAGGAGCCGTCTGCCACTCGGGCAATCGCTTGTATCGCCTCCGGCTCGGCAGTCAACCCCTCGCGCTCCAGAACAGTGTTAACACGCAGTATCAGGTCTTCCAGTGAGGCGCGTCGGAAGTCAAAACGGATACAGCGTGAACGGATGGTGATGGGCACGCGCTGTACCTCAGTAGTCGCCAGTACGAACACCACATGCGGAGGCGGCTCTTCCAGTGTCTTCAGCAGGGCATCGAAGGCTTTGGTGGAAAGGTCGTGCACCTCGTCGATAATGTACACTTTATAACGCGCCTGCTGGGGCATGTACTGGGCGTTCTCGATAATAGTTTCGCGCACGTCGTCGATGCCGGTTTCGGAGGCGGCGTCCATCTCTATCACGTCTACCGCCCTACCCTCGCGGATAGCCACGCACATCGCGCATCGGTCGCAGGGGGTTGGGGTGGGTCCGTGTTCGCAGTTCAGCGCCTTTGCCAGCAGGCGAGCGGTGGTGGTTTTACCGGTGCCGCGTGGTCCGCAGAACAGGTAGGCGTGCGCCACTTTGCCCGTTCGGATAGCGTTTTGCAGCGTCTGGGTCACGTGCTGCTGACCAACAACGTCCTCGAACGTCTGCGAACGGTATTTTCTATAGAGCGCGATGTGTGCCATAGTCTACAGGTTGGCGGAAAGCCATTCCTTGAGTGCATCCACGAGCCCGGGCGCGAGGGGGAGCTGCGGGTTCGTCAACACGTCCTGCGTGTCGCCCGATGGAGACGCCTTGAACGCATGAGCTGTACCGGGCAATACCTTCAACGTCACCTTGCTGTTTCCTGCATCACGCGCTTGCTGGTATAGCAACTCACCATCCTGCTTGGGCGAAACTCGCCGATCCAGCTCGCCGTATAGCAGTAGCACGGGGATTTTTACCGCCTTCAGCCGAGCCACGGGGTTTTCAAAGTAGAACTCCTGCAGGTAGGAGCGGTCGGGCAGCATGAAATACGGAGCCACGTCTTCATGCAGAGGGGGTAGAGGCAACCGGTAGTAGAGCGCGGCGATGGCGGCGTCGAAGTCGCTCAGACGGCGTTGTATCTTATCCGCGGACATGCCCTCACTGCGCCAGCGCTGCTGCAGGTTGTCGCGCAGGATGATGGCGGGCGTGCGCCCCGGAGGCGCGAGGCAAACCAGCACCTTCGGCGGGGAGGGTAGCTCCGCTGCCAGCGCCATGCCAATCAGCGCGCCATCTTCGTAGCCCAGAATGCCCACACGTTGTGGGTCTACCTGCGGCTGCTGGCGCAGGTAGTTATAAGCAGCGGCCGCATCGCGGGCAAGTTGAGATAGGGAGGTTTTGTACCGTTCCTTTTCCGGAAGCGTGCTCGCACCGATGCCGCGCTTGTCGTAACGCAGAGTTACGTAGCCTAACTGCGCCAGTCGTTGCGCCAGCTGGCGGTAGAGGTCGGTGTTCAAGCCGTCGCCGTTGCCATTGCGGTCTACCGCGCCGCTGCCCGGGACCATCAACAACGCGGGCGATTTCGTGACTCCGTTGGGTGTGGTCAACGTGCCGACCAGCGCCACCCCGTCGCTCTGGAAACGCACTTCGCGCTCGTCCGCTTGTACCGAACCTGCGAGCAATATTGCAACCGCTATGCCAACCAGTATAGAACGCATGATGTTCATAGTGGCTACCCGTCATATCTCTGCAGCAAAGCATTACCACCCGCTGTGAGGGTGTTCGGATTTGCCCTTTTATAGACATCTGTCCACCCACCATTGAGATGGTAGGCTATGAAGCAGAGAAACCTGCGCAGGTTTCTACTATCCGCTTTTGAATACCCTCCGCCGGCTTCAACAGAATGCTTCTTATTACTTAGACGCACCCCGCGCTAACACCTGCCGAGAACGGCTTTCCTCCCGGTCGCTTTGTTGCACGCTCCCTGAAAGGTTTGAGGGGGAGTTCTGGTAAGGGCGACCAGCAACAATTTTCTGAAATTTGTCCTGCCATCCCCAAAAAACCTCGTTTTTGGTACGAATCTTGCACTATACATTGATGAAGGGTTATTATGTAATCCTTCACACATAAATAGCTATACTAGGGAGGCTGAAAACTATGCGCACAGAGGTCTTTCGCGTGTTCTCGTCGCTGCTGATAGCGGGGGTGCTGTCGAGCCTGCCTGTTTACGCGCCAGCACAGGACAGCTGGAACGTGGAACGTGCAGGCGGGTTAGGGGGACAGTTTCGGAAGGTACACGTGGAGCAAAACATCGCCTGCTGCATCGGACCGGCAGTTGTGGCAGTAGTCGATGTGTCCAGCGTCTTTACTCCTCGCCTGGCGGGGCAATTCTCTTTGCCGGACCCTGTATGGGACGTGCATGTATCGGACGGTTATGCTTATGTGGCAAATGAGCTGGCAGGCTTGCGGGTGATAGACATCTCTGAACCGTCCCGTCCGCGTCAGGTGGGATATCTCGACACCCCCGGACAAACCATGGGCGTGTATGTGCTTGGCGGTTATGCGTACTTAGCAGACGGCAGCCGAGGCTTGCGGGTGGTAGATGTTTCCAACCCTGCCCAACCGCAAGAAGTGGGATACTGGGACACGCCCATGTATGCTGTGGACGTGTTTGTGTCTGGTGGCTACGCTTACGTAGCGGATGACTACGGCGGTTTACGGGTGATAGATGTTTCCAACCCTGCCCAGCCCCACGAGGTCGCTTATGTTGGCACGCCGCATCGGGCGATGGACGTGCATGTCGTAGGCAGACATGCTTACGTGGCGGACTATGCGGGCGGCTTGCGGGTAATAGACGTTTTCAACCCTGCCCAGCCTTACGAAGTCGGGTACTATCAAACGCCTGACTGGGCATCTGGGGTGAGTGTAGCTGGCAATTTTGCTTACGTGGCATGCCTGAGGGCAGGCTTGCGGGTGATAGACGTTTCCAATCCATCCAGCCCCCACGAGGCAGGATACTACGACACGCCCGGATCTGTAGTGAGCGTGTGTGTACACGACGGCTATGCCTACGTAGCGGATTGGATACTCGGCTTAATTATCCTGCGGTTCACGGGCGAGGCGCGCACCTACTCGGTGAGCGGTCTGGTGGAACTTCAGGACTACGGGGGCGATGTGACCGCGGTGCCCGTCACGGTAGAAATTCGCCAGGACGGAAGCGTAGTGCGCTCCGACGTGGTATCGCTGGATACGCAGGGCGGGTATGCGCTCGCTAATGTTGCGCCTGGCACGTATGACCTTGCCTTTAAGGCGAGCCACTGGTTGCGTCGGGTGGTGCTAGGCGTAGAGGTGGTCAATGCCGATGTGACTGGCGTAGACGTATCGCTGATGAACGGCGACATCGACGGCGATAACGAGGTCACGCTGTTCGACTTCGGTACGTTAGTGGCAGCGTTCGGCAGCGTGCCCGGCGACGACAACTGGAACCTGGAGGCAGACCTTGACGGCGACGAGGAGGTCACCCTCTTCGATTTCGGCATTCTGGTTCGCAACTTCGGTGAAATGGGGGATGAGTAACCTTTGACCCCATTCCCTTTTGCGGAGTTTTGAGAAAGAGAGCCACCCCACTGGGCACTGCCAGCACGGTGGAGCATCGGCTGTGACGCCCTCTAAGGCGCACTTGGGCTGAGAGGTGCGCTCTCTTCTAAATGTCTGGCGCCCCCTACGTTATTGCTTCCGCGTATCTTTCAGCGAAGCGCTACTGATAGCCAATGCGAATCTGCGCGCGTTTTGCAGGCTATTGCTCCTTCTGTGCAGGTATTTATTTACAATAATAATAACTTTTATCAATAAAATATTTTTTTCATCAAAAATAAAATATTTATTAAAACTATTGAAGCCTTACTCTTTCGTATGGTATTATATACACGTCGGATACACCGGCAAACACCGCAAATCAGGAGGACAACGATGCGAGATAACCGTGCGTTTACGCTATTAGAGTTGCTCGTAGTTCTCGCGATAGTGGCGATACTGGCAAGCATCCTGATGCCTGTTTTCGCACAGGCGCGCGAAAAGGCGCGGGGCGCCTCGTGCCTGAGCAACCTGCGCCAACTTTCACAAGCCAGCCTGATGTACGCGCACGACTACGACGAGGCACTGCCTGGCGTGTTCATGAACTACGACGTCGGCGAAGGGTTCCAGACGACCTACTTGCAAACGCTGATGCCGTATGCACGCAACTATCAGGTAGGGCAATGTCCGAGCGCAGCTCAGCATGGTTACTGCTGGCCCACGGCAAACGACCCTTGCGCCCGTTACCTGCCATGGGACTATACAGTCAACATCAGCCTCATCTTGTCAGTACGCTCCACCAGCCCCTACTATGGCACGATTTTTCGCCGCATCGCGGAGGTGTCACAGCCTGCGGAGACGCTCGTCCTGTGCGACCATGACGGAGCGTGGCGCCCGTACATACGCTGGCGCAACCTGGACTGCGAGGTCACTGGCAAGTGCCTTCCTGGGGTTAGTTCCACTCTGGGAGAGCGTTACTACTACAGGCGACACCACCAGGGGGTGAACGTCGCCTTTCTCGACGGTCACACGGCATGGCGTCGCGCTCCTGAGGGACTGCTCAGCGTGGAGGCGGGCGGCGCTATGCGCTATACCCCCTACCATACCGTGACGCAGTAGGAGGGGCGAGCGATGGAACGACTCCGTCTCTACCTCGCACTGCTGCTGGCGGTTGCAGCCGTGAGTGGACTGGTATGGTCTTACCGCCACTTCATGGCAAAACCTGCGCTGACGCCACAGCAGGCATACGAACTGCAACGGGAGGAGCTGGAGGCAATCGCACGCAGTACGGTAGACCCGGGCGTGGTCAAGCCGAAGTACCAAACTCCCTCTGGCTTCGTGAAGCCGTCTTTGAACGTGAATCCGAAAACTGATGCAACGAGTGAGAGGAGGTAGATGATGAACACGATACTGCTTGTAGCGGCGATGTCCGTTGCCTTCACGCTGGCGGTTGAGGCACATGCCCAGCCGCAGCAACCCTCGGGCAAGAAGAGCACGACCATCGTATTAGTGGGGCACGGCGCTCCCGCCCGTGATTTTCCTCGAGACAAGATTCAGCAGATGATAGAACTGGACCGACAAATCCACCTGGCGGGAGGCGAGGAGAAAGCCCCCGCAGATCTGGTGCAGAAGTTCCACGCGCTGGAGCAAGAGTGCCGACAACATCCCCGCACCCTTGAGAACGACCCGTATGACGCCGCTGTCAAGGCGGTAGCGAAAGAGCTGGAGAAGTTGAGCGGCTACCGTGTCGTCGTCTCACACAACGAGTTCTGCGGGCTGGACGTGCCCGAGGCGATTGAGGAGGCAATACGTAGTGGCGCCAAACGGGTCATCGTGCTCTCGATAATGATGACGCAGGGAGGCGGTCACTCGGAGCGCGATATTCCCGAAAAGGTGCAGAAGGCACGTCAAAAACATCCCCATGTGGAGGTGGTGTACGCCTGGCCGTATCAGCACAGGCTGCTGGCAAGCCTGCTCTTGCAGCAGGTGAAAGCCTTCACTGAGAAGGCAAACTAAACCACACACTGTCTCTGCACAGCCCAGCCTTCGGGCGGGGTCGAGACGCTCTGCCCGAAAGCCCAGCAGGTGACTTCGTGCAAAAAAACGCAAATTTGCACGATTTTTCCCTTGAATTCAGCTGTTTTTTAGGGCAAAATAAGAGGTGGTAATCCTCTATTGGGAGGAGCGCTGTGCAGAGACTGGTACTGGTTGGGTTGAGCCACCGCACCGCCTCCCTCGAAACGCGCGAGCGGTTCGCCTTCGAAGGAGAGGCACTCTACGAAGCCCTTGAGTGGCTCCGTGAGCGCGGTGTGGAAGAGTGTGTTATCCTTTCCACGTGTAACCGCACGGAAATCTACGCCTGCTCCCCACGCGATGACCTGCTGGTACGCTTCTTGCATGAATGGGAAGGACTGCCAGAGGGCTCGCTTCTGCCCTGTCTCTACGTCAAGCGCGGTGAAGAAGCGATAGAACACCTTTTCCGCGTAGCAGCAGGACTGGACTCGCAGGTGCTGGGCGAGTCGGAGATTTTGGGGCAGGTCAAGCAGGCGTGGGAGAAGGCGCGAGAGGCGGATGCAACAGGCGTGCTGCTGAACTCGTTGTTCCAGCGTGCAGTTGCGGTGGGCAAACGAGTACGCGCGGAAACCGCGCTGGGCAAACAAGTAGTCTCTTTAGGCTCGCTGGCGGTGCGGGCAGCTATGCAACATCAGCCCAATGTGCGCGAAGCTACCATCATCGTGATCGGCACGGGCACGATGGGCAGGCGGGTGGTGAAAGAGCTGGCGGAACTGGGTCCCAAAGCTTTATACATCCTCAGCCATACTTTCTCTTATGCCACCGCTCTTGCCAGTGACACTGGAGCCACTCCGCTGGCACTGGGCGCCTTGCAACAGGTGTTGCCTGAAGCAGACATCATTTTCACCGCCACTACTGCACCGCACCCGATTCTGGACGTAACCTGTTTGGCTCCCCTGCAAAGCGCACGCGCCCACCGTCCCTTGCTGATATTAGACCTCGGCGTGCCGCGCAACACCGACCCGGCGGTACGATTGCTGCCTTTCGTAAGACTGTACGATATCGAGGACCTGAAAGTGCTCTCGGATGCGCACTACGAAGCCCGCGCACGCGAAGTGCCCGCCGCTCTGCGTATCATCGAGGAGGAGCTGGAGGACTATCGCAGCTGGTGGCATACGCGCGGCGCTGCGCCCCTCATCGTTGCTCTTCAACAGCGCGCCGAGCAGATCCGCCAGCAACAGCTGGAGTGGGCAATGCCCAAACTGTGTGACCTGAACGATCGCCAGAAAGGTGTGGTGGAACAGCTCACCCTGCGCATCGTCAAGCAACTGCTGCACCATCCTATCGCCGAGCTGCGCAAGCTGCTGGATGATGACGATGATGCGTTGCCACTGTTTGCACAGATGTTCGGCCTGGAGCACCTCCCCCAGGCTAACGTGGCAATGGGAGCCTCTGAGGAGGAGTTGTGATACACACCGCGTTGCATACCCTGCGCGTTGGCACACGAGGCAGTGCACTTGCACAAGCACAAACAGCGTCGGTCGTACGCATGCTGCGAGAGCAGTACCCAGACCTGCAGATTGAGACCGCCGTTATCCGCACCAGTGGCGACCTCCAGCAGCGCGAGGTGTTAGGAGCCTTCGTGAAGGAGCTGCAAGAGGCGCTTCTGGATGGCAGGATCGACGTGGCGGTACACAGCCTCAAAGACCTGCCCACCCAACCCGTAAAGGGATTGGCGTTAGCGGCGGTTCCCCCTCGCGCTGACCCACGCGACGTATGTCTTTGCCGAGAGGGCGATTTCTGGCAGTTGCCCAGCGGGGCGCGAGTAGGCACAGGCAGCCCGCGGCGGTCAGCACAACTTCGCGCGAGACGGAGCGACCTGCAATACCTGCCGCTGGTGGGCAACGTGGACACGCGAATCCGCAAACTGCATGAGGGGCAATACGACGCCATCGTACTGGCGGCGGCAGGTTTGCAACGACTGGGTTTTCTGGAAAACTCTGATGACCGACATGTTCCCTTGCCTGATGGCAGTGAACTGCGGATACACCTTTTTGACCTTGACACGGTGTTGCCCGCGCCCGGTCAGGGCGCTCTGGCAGTGGAATGTCGGGTGGATAACGAGGCAATACGGAGCCTGTTGAGCGTCGTTGACCACCTTCCCTCGCGCCAGGAGGTGACTGCGGAACGCGCCTTTTTGCAGGCGATAGGAGGAGGCTGTCGGGTGCCTATCGCCGCCTATGCGAAAGTGGAGGGGCAGCGGCTCAGGCTAAGAGGGCTGGTGGCTCATCCCGAGGGACAGCTGATGCTCTCAGACCAGATGGAAGGCGAAGCAGAACACGCAGAGGTACTGGGCATCGCTCTCGCGCAACGGCTGCTTGCGCGAGGCGCATCGGGTTTGATGGAGGCATAAATGACCCTCCCGCTACAGGGCAAAAGGGTGCTGGTAACGCGCCCCAAAGGGCAGGAGGAGGAGCTGGTGCAAAAGCTACGAGCGGTAGGAGCGGAACCGGTGGTGTTGCCTGTCATCTCCATCTTACCCCCTGAGGACTGGAAGCAGGTGGATACGGCGATCCGCCAGCTGGAGACCTTCCACTGGGTAGTGTTCACCAGCGTCAACGGTGTGCGCAGCTTCATCGGGCGGATGGAGGAAATGGGCGTGCCGATGTCGGTGCTGGCGGGGCGTCGTCTGGCGGCGATTGGTCCTGCAACAGCGGCAGCACTGGAGAGCCTGTGCCGTGCGCCGGATATAGTGCCCGAGCAGTATCTCTCCGAAGCCGTGCCCGACGCTCTGGGCAACGTGGAAGGCTCGCGCGTTCTCCTGCCCCGCGCTGACATCGCCCGTAAGGAGATGGCGATTGAGCTGCGCCGACGGGGCGCGGAGGTCGTAGAGGTGACAGTATACCGGGTGCAGCAACACACAGAGGAGGTAGAAACGCGGCTCGCCAGCCTGCCCAAGCCCGACTACATCACACTCACCAGCCCCTCTACGGTACGCTCACTGGCGAGGATGCTGCAGGAGACAGGGCGTAGCGAATGGCTGACGAACGTACCCCTGGTGTGCATTGGTCCAGTGACTGCTGAGGCGGTCCGCGCTCTGGGCTACCAGCCTGCCTGCGTCGCCGAGGAACACACGGTAGAGGGGTTAGTGCAGGCGCTGGTGAGCCTCTGCCAAGGAGCAACCTCGGTTTAACTCGGTTTTTCACCTTCCCTGAACTGGAGGGCGTGCTCCGTTGCGACCACTCAAGTTGGATGGCTCGGTAGGAACCTTGCCCTCCATGCTTTGCGAAAGCAATGACATGCTCCACCGCAAGCTGAAGA
>JANWYZ010000123.1:0-261 GCA_025054895.1 bacterium
ATACGGCTCAGCGTCCAACCGAGGCTGGGCTGGACGACTATCTTGCCCGGATAGGGTAGTTCGCCATCCGGTACCAGCTCGCGCCAGGTAATAGGGAATTGACGAAGCGCATCCTCGTGCGAGGCGAACACCTGACTATACCTGTAGCCCGCAGGGAAACCCTGTTGCGCGTAGTGGATAGCGGGACGGAGCAGCTCGGCAAGCTCGCGTGTGGCGTATCGCTCGTGCAGCAGCGCCCATGCGGATACCAGCCCGGGTACC
>JANWYZ010000123.1:271-9122 GCA_025054895.1 bacterium
TGTGCTGCCGCCGCAGGGCGCGCTGGCGCTGGCGCTGGCGCGCGGCGGGCGCGCCTCTCTGCCGACGCCGGACACCGTGCTGCAAACCCGCGACCTGCTTCAGGTAAGCGTTGTGGATGCCGCCGCCGAAGCGTTCGCGTGTTGCCGCGCGGGGAGCTGGTCCAGACGCATTGAGCGCGTGAGTCTGGCGCGTGTGGGCATCATACAGGATGACAAAAGCATCGCCGCCGAGGTGGCTGTTATAAGGCTCAACCACTGTCAGCACCGCGCTGATTGCCAGCGCGGCGTCCACGAAGTTTCCTCCCTCTTGCAATACATGTAATCCTGTTGCTGTCGCCAGCGGCTGGGAGGTCGCCACTGCCCCGTTTCGCGCTACCACCACACCACGACCTGTCATGCGCCGCCTTCCTTCCTCCGCTGTAGTTCCGCCTCCAGCTCGCGCAAACGGGCTTCCATGTCCGCCGCCTGTTGGGCAAGCTCCAGCGCGGTTGGGATGACGCGCCTCTGCAGCGGGTCGTACAGCCGCACTTTGTATCCCTCATCCTCCGCTCGCACCACCACCTGCAGCCCCAGCAGCTCGCTGTGTGCGCGCCACTCGCGGTCGTTTGGTCGCTCGTTAGGAACCTGCTGATACTCCTGCCCCACCAGGCGATACTGAATCACAGGTTCTATCAGGTACTCGCGTGTGACATCTATCAGAATGTACTCCTTCACGCCCAGCCGCTGGTATAGTCGGTACTTCCTGCCCAAATCCTCTGGGGCGGTGGAGCGAGAGGTCAATTCGAATATCACGTCCGGCGCCTTGCCCGTCTCCCATACCTTCCACGCAGGGTGCCATGGACGCCTGGGCACGCCAAACACCACATACACATCGGGCGCGACACGCCGTGAAGGATTGCCCTCTATCCAGTACATGAACTGGTTGCCCGCCACGTACACATCTTCGCGCTCGGCGAAATATCGCATCAGCGCGTCCAGCAGATATAACATCGCTTCCACATGTTCCGGCGTCTCTGCTATAGGCTTGCCATCCGATACAGGATAATGCACGCCTTGCTTTGCCTGCGAGATTGCCATCGGCATCACCTCTGGTTGTATTATAGCCGATTTCAGCGGTGCCCGAGAGGCAGATGACGCAACGCCGCCAGCGCCTCCGCTGCCTGCGCCACCCCGTCGAACTCGCCCGCCAGTATCGCTGTCTTTGGGAAGAGTGCGCCGCCTACCCCTACCATGTCCGCGCCGGCGTGCAGGTATTCGGCGGCGTTGTGTGCGTTCAAGCCGCCCACCGCCATCAGCGGTATATCGGGCAATGGCGCTTTCACCTCCTTGAAGAACTGCGTGCCAAGCGTTACAGCGGGAAAGACCTTTACAACAGGCGCGCCCATGCGATAAGCTGTAACAATCTCTGTTGGGCTAAACACGCCCGGAACAGGCGGAACGTTCGCCCTGAGTGCGGTCTCCATCATGCCTGCATCCAGTATGGGCGATACCACAAACTGCGCGCCAGCATCTATCACCTGCTTTGCACCCGTGGCGTCCAGCACCGTGCCCGCGCCGACCAGCACCTTGTCTCCCCAGCGTTTTCGCGCCTCGCGCAGAATCTCTACAGCGTTGGGAGTGGTCATGGTCACCTCCACCGCTTGCAGGCCGTGTTCGATAGCCACCTCCAGCGCGTGCAAGGCGAGGTCAGATTGCGGCAGGCGTAAGATACCCACCACCCTCTGCGCGATTAGATCCTGAACCACTTGCTGCATGGCGATCACCCCAGGGTAGGGTTCGTTATGACGTCAGGGAAAGCCTGCTGAAGCCAGATAACAGATTACCCTTGTCTCCGTGTAATCCGCGCAGCTGGTGTACGCACGCTTCACTCCGGTGGGGTGGCGCGCATCGGTACCTGCAGGGGACGCCCCACAAGGTCAGTGAAGCGCACCGCGACGTTCCATGCGCCGCCGTGATTGACGACCTTCACCACGAGCAAACGCCACCGCTCGCCGTCGCCAACCACCAACACGCGGTCCTGATCTGGCAAGAAGCCTCGGGGCACGTCCGAAAGTAGTATTAGCTTGCCGTCCAACCACACCGCCGCGCCATCGTTGCTGCCTACGCGCAGGCTGATGGCAGGTGGACCGGGCAGTTTGACCCAGCACGCGGCGTATGCGCTTAGCCAGGGGTCTGCGGGGAACAGCTTGCCCATGTCGAACAACCCGAAGGGATGGTTCACTTCCGCGAGCCGCCAACCCACCTCCCCCAACGGTGTGGAAAATCGTTGCGACAGATTGATCGAATCTACCGGTACGTCTGTCTTATCCAGTTCCCCCTGACGGCAGGGGAAAGGTCCTGTCACCTGCCACTCGGTGATACAGCCCATCTTGCGAGCGAACTTTATGCCTTCCGTTTGTGCATCGCGCCACGCCTGTTCGCGCTCTTCAGGGGTGGCATAGCCTGCGTTTGCCAGCAGTTCCACGTAAGCCTGCGCTTCACCGCTACGCCTCAGCGTTTCGCGCTTCGCCAGCCACATTTCGATGATGTCCTGTTGATCGCTGTTTTGCAGATGCTGCACCATCCGCGCGAACTGGACTTCCGCTTCGTAGGCTCGCATGAGGTTGCCGGCGCGTCGGGCGGTCGCCGCCCGCCACTGCATGGTGTACACTCGATGCCCGATTTGCAGCCTGCGTACGCGCTCCTTTACCACCTCGGATTGCGCTCTCCTGAATGCCTCGTTCAGTAGATTCTGTCCCTTTTCCACCGCCTCCGCTGGAGGATAGACGAACCAGTCCTCGTGATTCTTCGCTTCCAGCGGCATGTTTGCCATCAGGTCCTCGTACAGGGTGAAGTAGCGGTATACCGGCTCGGCGGACTCGGCAAACAGGTGATGGCAAAAGTCGCGAATTAACCTATCAGTATCGGTTCGTGGGTTCCATACCAGCTTCACCGCCGCGAGGAAGTTGAGGGGTTGCGTCCACCAGTTGCCATGTGTCTCGCTGTGCAGGTGCTCGATGCCTGCCTTCGCGTAGAAGGGGATTTCTACCTTCAGCGTATGCACCAGAGGCCACTGTCCGAACCACCGCCAGTGCCCGTAGTAGTCGTAGATGCCAACGTGGCGGCACATCTCGCGCCATCGCAGCACAACCTGTCGAAACCGCCTGCACGGGGCGCAGTCGGCAGTGATGGGGTGGGCGTGGCAGAACTCCCAGGGCGTGCGGCATATCACAGGCATCAGATTGGGATGGGGTTTGACCCTCTGGGGAGGGTCGGTGTGTGTGACGTAAGCGTAGAAGCAGAGTATCTTATCCGGGTAACGCTTCGCTACCTCCTCTGCAATCTGATTAAAGAACACCAGCAGACGATCGGTGAACTGTCCGCCGGGCACAAAGGGGTCTATCCCCAGCTCTCTGTCCAGCGCGCGGCAACGCTCGCACTGGCAAAACTTCTCGGAGTCGTTGGGCGACAGGGAGAAGGTCTTTGCCTGTGGGTTCTTGTCAAAATAGTCCAGCACCCTCTGCACGGCGATACGGATGACCTCGGGGTGGGTAGTGCATAGCTGTATCTGCCGTCGCCCGTCGATGAGTGCGAACCATTCGGGGTGACGTTCCGCTTCCGCCGTCGGGATGATAGACTCCCAGTTATGGTGGTGCATGTACGGTTGAAACCCCGCCAGACGGTTGCGTCGTATCCACTCCACGCCGCTGGGCGGGTCTGCCCGATAACCGCCAAAGCCGGTGACGCTGGGGATGGCGGGTTCGCGCGTTTCGTTCAGAGCAGGCAGGGTGACGGTCTTGCGGCGCGGCACGTACTCGCCCAGCTCGCCCGGGATGTACCAGCGTACGCCCAGATGGTCTTCCAGCAAGCCGTAAACGCCGTTTACTACGCCCGCTTCCGTCGCCCCTTCGATGATGAGGCGGTTGCCCTCGGTGCGCAGACGATAACCCACGTCTGATAGTCCGTGCGCCCCCACCCGCAGTACGATAGCCGCGTGCCCTGCAGGCGATTCAGTAACGATGGATAAACGCGCTCCGGACATTTTCTGGAGATAAACCTGCAAGTCGTTTATCGCTGCGGCGAGGTTACCCTGCGCATTGGCTGGCGCAACGATAACTGCCTGCGGGCTTCCATTGCGCACCAGCGTTATCCGGGAAACTGCGCTCGCGGGAGGCGTAGTTAGCAACACGCCAAGAAAGCAGAGCAATACCATAGTTAACAGAACCTCCCCCCTGTCATTTGCGGTTAAAGGTTCTCAGTGAATGGGCATTTTCCTGCAAGGTGCGCAGCCATTCCAAACATCCTCTACGACGGTTGACTTCTTGTCCCAAATCGTGGTAAAATGCACGAGCGTTACAACGCCCGTAAAAGGGCGGGAGGTACTTGACAAATTGCGTCCCGACGGCACCGAAAAAACCCCGATATTTCGGGGTGCCGAAAGGAGGTACCGACGTGCACTTGCGTGACGCGCACGGCAGGACGCTGATTGCGTCCGTGCTGATAGCTGCAACCCTGTGTGCGTTCGTGACCGCGGACGCAGGACGCCGGCTTTCGGTGCGCCTGCGCGAAGGTGGCACGGTGCGTACATTGGACACACAAGCCGCAACCGTCGCAGAACTCTTGCGCGAAGCGGAGATACGCCTGGAGAAGTTGGACCGCGTCCAACCGCCTCCGGCAACGCCTCTTGCCGACGATATGGAAGTGGTGGTCACCCGGGTGCGCCAGCAAGTGGTGAGCGAAGAGCAGACGATTCCCGCACCCGTTAAGCGTTTCGCCGACCCCGCCCTCAGGGCAGGTGTCAAGCGCGTGGTGCAGGAAGGGCAGGACGGGAAAAAGCGCATCCAGTGGCTGGTCACTTTCAAAGACGGACAAGAGGTGTCCCGAAAGGTGTTAGCGTCCAAAGTGATCTCGCAACCCAGACCGCGCATCGAGCGGTACGGGGCGGGCGGCTCGCTGCCCGCGCGAGGTTTCTTCAGCGGACGGCGTGTGCTTACCATGATCGCTACGGGCTACGCACCTTATGCCTGTGGCGGCAGCCGTACGGGACGCACCGCAACCGGGATTAAAGCAGGCTACGGAACGGTTGCCGTAGACCCGCGCTACATCCCACTTGGCACGCGCCTGTATATCGAAGGATACGGCTATGCGATTGCAGCGGATACTGGCGGAGACATTAAAGGCAATCGCATCGACCTGGGGCACGACACTTATCACCAAGCGAAGCGGGTTGGTGTCCGTAAGGTCAAAGTGTACATACTGGACTAACACCTGAACGTGGGCGGAGCCTGTGTGCTCCGCCTTTTCCATTCCCTGCAATCGGAGGGCGTAGCGTGAGGCTTACTTCGCCGTCGCAGATACGTCTGCTGCTCCTGCAATTTGGGCTGTTTCCCGACAAACGCAAGGGGCAGCATTTTCTGTGCGACTATAACATTCTGGAAAAAATCCTGCAAACCGCAGACCTCCACGCGGACGAGTGCGCTCTGGAAATTGGCAGCGGTATCGGCACACTCACCCGCGCGTTGGCGGAACGCGCAAAGCAGGTGCTCACCTTCGAGGTAGACGCCAAACTTATCCCCGTCATCCAGCGCAACCTGCAGGGATTCCAGAACGTACGTCTGATACACGGCGACTTTCTGCGCCAGAACCTGCCCGAACTGGTACGCGATACTTTTGGCGATAGCCCCTTTAAGGTGGTCGCCAACATCCCCTACGGCATCACCAGCCCCATTCTGGACAGGCTTTTCGGTATTGCGAGCGGCTGGACACGCGCGGTATTGATGATTCAGCACGAGGTTGCCGAACGCCTGATCGCCCAACCGGGATCCCCGGAGTACAGTGCGATTAGCGTTTTTGCCCAGTATCATTCTCAGGTGGAAATTGTGCAGAGAGTGTCGCGCACGGTGTTCTATCCTCCTCCAGAGGTAGACAGCGCCATTGTACGCTTTACTCCTTTGCCCAAACGCCTGCCTCCTGAGGAAGAGAAGAAGCTGTTCCGCGTCGTGCGCGCGGCGTTTGGGCAGCGACGCAAGACCCTGCTTAACGCCCTGAGCGGCGGCTTGGGCTTATCCCGTGAATGGGTAGAGAGCGCGCTTCGAGAGACGGGCATAGACCCTCAGCGCCGCGGCGAAACGCTCTCGCTGGAGGAGTTTATAGGGTTATCGCGAGCAGTGTTGGATACAACACCTTTGCTCCAGAGGGATAGCCCTCCCCGGTTGCGAAACTGAGTCCATGCTGGACAATCTACCTTGTATGGAGGAGCCGGATGAACGACTTGCATCTGCTGACCCCGGGTTTAGGGAGCCTGCCGCTGTTGTCCGACGCTGAGACGCGCTCCATCTCCGCCGAAAACCCCACAGGCGAACGAGGCGGCGGCGCAAAGGCGGAACCCGACGAGCACAACCCTGCTTCGATGCTGGGCAAGGGGTGGAAAGTGCGCCCCTGCATCACGCTGGAACCCGGAACCACCACCACACTGGCGGATATTCAGGGACCGGGCGTTATCCAGCATATCTGGATTACCGTTGACGTGAAAGCATACCGTGACACCATACTGCGCATGTACTGGGACGATGAGAGCACGCCCTCGGTAGAAGTGCCTTTGGGCGATTTCTTCTGCAATGGGCACGGGTTGCGCTACAATGTAGTGTCGCTGCCTGTAGCGGTCAATCCATCAGGTGGTTTCAACTGCTACCTGCCCATGCCCTTCCGCAAGGCGGCGAGAATCACTATCGAGACTCAACGTTGGGAGAAGATCGACGGCTTCTTCTACCAGATTACTTACGCCTTAACCGACGTTCCGGAAAAAGCCGCTTACCTGCACGCGCAGTGGCGACGTTCCATGACCACACGCGAATATCCCGAGCACGTGATACTGGATGGCGTGAAGGGTCAGGGACATTACGTGGGCACTTTCCTGGCGTGGGCTCAGCTTTCCAACGGCTGGTGGGGCGAAGGTGAAATGAAGTTCTACATGGATGGTGACACCGAGTACCCCACCATCTGCGGCACAGGCACAGAAGACTATTTCTGCGGAGCGTGGGGCTTTGGCGAAACCTTCAACGCGCCTTTCACCGGTTATCCTCTCTGGCGCAGGGAACCTGGCGAGGTACCGCGGCACGGTTTGTACCGCTGGCATATCCTTGACCCTATCCGCTTCAAACAGAGCTTGAAGGTAACCATTCAGGCTTTGGGCTGGTGGCCCAACGGCAAGTTCCAGCCGCTCACCGACGACATCGCCTCGGTGGCGTACTGGTATCAAGCGGAGCCACATGCACCGTTCCCGGTCCTGCCCCCAACCCACGAGCGGTGGTCGAGGTAAATCTGCATTCTCCTGATCCCCTTCTCCCACCGGGAGAAGGGGATTTTCGACGGATCAGCGTGGAACAGGGCGTCGGGCGGTAGCAACCACCTCGTACCATAGCGTCTGGTACTGCGCCCCAATCTGGATAACCGCTCGCCCGCTGGAATCGCTGCTAACCGGCAGCCTCGCTTTACGTTCGCCGCGCTCGCCCAGGGCATACACCTGCACCGCGTCAGCAGGCATCGGCAGGGTAATGCGGGCGGGGATACCTTCTACCAGCGTGGGGGCAGTTCCCCAGTTGTCACGCACGGTAACGCGGTTGTCGCCCAGTTCTTCCCAACCCCAGCCGGTGTTCTGCACGGTGCCGGTAGCAGTGATAAGCAGCTGGGTGGTTTGTGTTACTGCTGAAGCGAGAGTACCCTGTTTCACGGTGAGGGTAATGACGCTGAAGCCGTTCTGACGGGTGTTGCCGGGCTCTATCACCACACCGTTGCCGAGGTCAAACCGCCTGCCGCCTCCAAAGCCGATGACTGCCTTCGTACGCGGCGCGGAGACAGTTATCACTCCCTTACCGGGTACGCTCCAGTCCCATCGCAGCTGTCCGGTGTCGGAAACAATCACGTTGCCGGAGGTGTCCACCTGCTCCGGGCGCAGAACGTCGGGAGGCAGGGTCTGTCCTTCCAGCGCAACGGCAACGCGGTGCTTCAACCCTATCTCTCCGCGCAAGCCAGCGTCTGCACCGTCCACCAGCTTCCATGCCCAGCTATTACGCAGAGCGTCTATCTCCTGTTCACGGCTTAACGATACGCCCACCAGCTGCTGCGCAGGAGCCACATCGCCGCGCAGGAACATCGCTCCTGCCGCCACCAGGCTCATCCACTGGGTAGGATGCTGGTCGATGTCGAAAAAGGAGGTGATTCTTCGCGCATCCAGTCCATCCCGGCGGTGTGCGTAGGTGAAGAAGTAGATAGCATCCCAATCCTGTAATAGCCCATACGCTGCGGCGATGAGCAGCCCCTCGCTGGTGAAGGTATTGGGAGCAGGGTGATTATACTCACTGAGCGTATAGGGTTTACCGAATACACGCTTCGGCGTGAGTCCGGTCAACGTATTATCCCGATAGTTCACCATTGGGATATTGCGAATGTACCAGTTGCGAGGGTCCCACGCGCTGCCTGGAAATTCAGGATGCTGCCAGTAGGCGTGTGTGTCTATCAGGTCGGTCTGTGCCATCGTGCTGGGCAAGGAGCAGCCGATAATCGTGCCCGTCACGAGGGCGCGTACCCCTAGGTCCTGCTTCAGATAGCGATACATCCCGTTCCAGTATCGCTCTTCGGTATCGCGCAGGAAGCGCAACCAGTCCTTCTGGATAGGCAGAGGCGTATTCCACCAGTTACTACGTAGCACGCTGGCGACACTTCTTGTTTCCAAAGTCTGCCCTTCCGGAATCACACGCACGGTGCCTCCCCGACGCAAAGAGACTCCCGTAATCCAGTAGGAGCCTGTTTGTAAGCCCATATCGCTGAAGAGCACCCGTGCGTTGTCGTCATCCTGTGTCGCCAAGAAAGTGTA
>JANWYZ010000124.1 GCA_025054895.1 bacterium
TCCGTACTCGAACACCAGGTCGCCTACCTTGCCAATCTGCGGGCAGTTGAACACGGAGTCTGCCTTGAGAGGGCCCCCGTTCGCACCAGCATTGCCCACATACTGCCGAACGTTGCGCAGGTTGACTGCGGTCGCCTGAATCTGCTGCATCTGTTTGGGCAAAACGTTTGGTCCGTTCGTGCCGTCGTTTTGACCGGGGAGCAGGTTGCCGTTGAAGGTTTGCGCAAACGCGCTGGTGACCAGCATAGCCGCCAGCACGAGCGCCGCCGTGATGCGTTTCCACAACATGATGGAAAAACCTCCTTTCAGGTCGTTTTTGGGGAAGAAAATAGGGATGCGCTTTCTCCTTAACCAGGAGGCAGGCTCGGTGCAGGAGGCGGGGGTGAGCCGGTTTGTCCAGCTAAAGAGAGCTGCGTCTCTATTTTGCTTTCCATAGCTAATATAGTGCAAGATTCGTACCACAAACGGGGGTTTGGGGCGAATTGTAAGCAAAAAACAGAAAAAAACTGGCTTCCGATTGTTGTTACTTTATACTGTTTGGTAGTATTGCTGGTGCTTCGTTAAGTTATGAGTTCTGGTTCTGGCAACGTACTTCCCCCGATTGAAATCGGGGGCTATGGGTAGGAAAAATCCGGCTGGCGGATTCCAACAACCTGCGCAGGCAGGTTTTGCTTCTTCATAGCCCACCATTGAAATGGTGGGCTACCTTCCCCCGATTGAAATCGGGGGCTACTGTGGAAGAAAATCCGCCTTCGCGGATTGGGGAACCTGCGCAGGCAGATTTGTCTCCGCCATAGCCCACCATCTACTACTTATGCGACGGAGCCATATCATAAAACCACAATAACGAACAGAGCACTACTCATCTCCTATCGCGCCGAAGTTGCGCACCAGAATGCCAAAGTCGAATAGCGTCACGTCCTCATCCCCATCCAGGTCGGCGTCGGGGTTCCAGTTGCCGTCGCCGGGCACCGCGCCAAACGCGGCAACCAGCGCGCCGAAGTCGAACAGGGTGACCTCGTTATCGCCGTCGATGTCGCCGTTAGCGAGGGAAAAATCCACCACCGTTCCCGCCGTCAGCGTTACGTCAGGCAGGGTCTGGCGCAACCAGTGCGAAGCCTTTGCGGACAGGTCGTACGTGCCCTGCAGCAGGGTTTGGAAAGAGTACCTGCCCTCGCTGTCCAGATTCACCACGTGTGTTTCCAGGACGCTGGTGGAGCCGGGTTCGCGTAACTCAATGGTGACGGGTATTACCGTCTTGTCGCCACCATACTCTTCCAGATGCACCGTGCCTGCAACGGTGATGGTAGACCTGCCCTCGATAGTGAAGCTGAGGTCCTGTTCGGTAAACCAGCCGCCGCCCACCGGGTCGCCCCCGAATCCCCAGCCGCCTGCCGGGTTGTGCAGGTAGAACGGTTCGCCAATTGCAGGACTGGTGCGTAGCCAGAACCATTGCCCGCCAGGTTCAAAGGGGCGACGCACCCACGCGCTCAGATAGTATCTTCCCGGCGGCAGGTAGAAGCCGCTCACCTCGAAAACGAGGTTCGCTCGCCGACGCAAGGGAGCTCCCCCCGGTTCCAGCACTACCTCCGTACCAGTAGCGACCACGTTGATCGCGTCCGCGCGGGGCGCCGATGAGATAGAAAGGAGAACGCCGAGGTTGTACGACGGTGTGCCCTGTTCGCTGCCGTAAACTGTCACCCGCTCAATCCACCAGCCGGGTTGGGGCACGGTAAAGTCGTCGAATAGCCATACCGAGTATATCCGGTTGTCGGTGTCGGTGAACTCCTGCGCGGGACTGCCCCGACTCACGCCGTCCCATGGTTGATCCCACAGGACATCGGCGCGAAGGGTGGATACGCCGAACACCACCACGCCGACAAGGGCGAGTGCAAACCCTTTCATCCTTCCTTCCTCCTTTGCAATGAGTAACCTTACGGCTTAATCGAATCGAAATACCTCTTCACTGGCTGACGATATTCTGGCGGAATAACTTCCCGCTGGAGTGCGCTTTCCGCAGCACGGCGGTATTGCAGATAAACCTCCACACTGGGAGCGCTGCTGGAAACAGCATCGGGCGCACCGCGCGTGACGAAGGCAGGCGTCTCGCCCGGTCCGCTAGCCACGCCGGGCACATGCGCGGTTTTGCCCCCCTTCACGTTCAATCGCTCCGTGTGCTGATCCTGCTGGGCGCGGTACTCCAGCCTTTCCGTCTTCGGACCGGTAGCTGGAGTACCCGGCCCGCCGCCGAACTGTTTGTCGTAGGAGTTTTGAGCAAGCGGTAATCCGCCCAATTCGGACTTGAGCATAGCAAGCAACGCCGCCATTTCTGCCCACTGGCGCGCATCCAGCGCGCACGCTCCTGCAGACATTCAAGTGCCACCCGCCTTCCTCATCCACTCGATTGCTTTCTGCAGGTCGCCGGTCTTTATGTTTTTCAACGCCTCCAGCAGCTCTCTGGAGGCGGCGTCCAGATTCGTTCCTTTCAGCGCCTTAGCCAGCTCGCTTAGCAACTGTTGCAGCTTCTTACGCTCTTCAGGGGAGAGGCTGTTCCACTGCTGTGCAATTTGCTGTAGCAACTCGCCCAGCTTCTGCGCATCCTGTTGAGAAAGCGCAAGAGCCATTTGTGTTGCCATTTGGTTGGCGACGGGAGTGGAAGATATGGGTTTCGCAGCATGACGCACCGAAGCAGAGGCGTTTTGTGCGCCTTGCTGGTTGAACGCAGTGTTTCGCAAGCGTGTACTCAGTTCGCGCTCCATTTTTGCCTGCTGAATCTGCTGTTGCACCATCCGCGCGCTCAGGAATTCGTCGCGAGCACGTTGCATGGGCTTACCGGAGTTCGCCTCCGCCAACCTGCGCTGTTGCTCTTCCGCCTCGCGCTGCAGGCGCGACATCTTCACCATAGCCTCACGCTTGCTTAAACGGGCGCGTTTCATCTGCTTTGCCAGCTCTTCCAGCTGCGCAGCAAGCCTGCGTAACTTTTCCCGATCCTGACCGCTCGCCTGCTTACGCCACTCCTTCGCCAGCTGCTCTGCACGCTCGCCTACCGAGCGCAGGGCTTGCTTTTCCTGGCGCGTCTGCGCCGATTGGAACCAGGCGAGGTCGGGAGCGAACCAGAGCCACACAGCAAGAGCAGTTAGCCCAATCGCCCACCAAAGGGAGCGAGGCACAGCGACACGGGCAAGCCTGGGCAGGCGTAGCTTTTCAGCATGAGATGCCGCGTCTTGGAGTTGCAGTTGCGCCATCTCATCACGTACCCCGTGTTGCGCCAACCATTGTGCAGTGCTGAGCCGCTCTTGAGCATGCGCCTGTTTGTCCAGCCACAGGGCGACTTGCTGCGTGTTGACTCGCCGGGTAGCGCCGTAGATCAGCCCAACCACCGCTGACGTCGCCACGATGCCAACAGGGTACCAGTAGAGCAAGTCCCAGCGCATCGCCCATGCCAGCGCAAGCAACAGGCTGGCTACCCCTGCGCCCACAAGCCACCCCAGGCACAGTCCACGCAGGAGATAGCCTGCGCGTGCCCGCCTCGCGGTGCGGGAGATGACCGTTTGCAGCACAACGGTATTTTCTGCCAACCTCATCGCTCCCTTCGTGTGCCTTTGCTTCAGTGTACACCTTGCGACGGGAAGATTGCAAGAGGACGCGAGGGTGCAGAGTATTCGGCTCTGAAGGGTTGGGGATGCCTGGTTGCCAGGATGCGGCGTGCGTTTGACCCATGATTCTCGGTCACGGGTGGACCTGTGTCTTATCTGTGCAACAGATAGGGTATCATCAATTTTACATACGCCGTACCGCGAACCCGCGTGTGATCGCTGAGGATACGATGCAAACGACCGCGAACAGACGGATGACGTGCGTGGCTCTCGTAGCCATTGTGGCGCTGCTCATAGCGTGGTCGGTCTATGAGGTGCGTTCGCGCGCGGCGGTTAGCCAACCATTGACTGTGCAAGACCTCTATCGGCTGGAATCAGAAGCACGCGGAAAGCCCAGCGACCCCGATGCTGCTGTCCGGACAGCGGTTGCGTACGCCGCTTTCGTCCATCACCTGGGCAGTGTGCGCGATGCTGTTGAGGGGACGCACTCGTTTGTTGATACCATTAAACCCCATCTGAGCAGGCAAGGCGCGATGTCGTTGCAACGCCAGTTGGAGCAGGTGGACGCGAAGTGGGCTGAGATACTGCGGATGTATGGCATTAACTCCGAACAAGAACGGATACGGGTTCTGGCGCGCGGTCTTGATTTTACCCATCGCACGCTGCAACGAGGCGACCTGGACACACCACAGCGCGCCGTCCTGCATCTCGCCATGGGGCGCATACTTTATCAAGCAAATCGCCTGTCTGAAGCGATGGAACACGCCGTGCTCGCCGAGCGCCATTGCGCCGAGAGTATACCAGTTCATCTGTTGAAAGCAGACATCTTTCAGGAACAACAGCGCTGGAGCGAGGCGATTCAGGAGCTGCGTGCGGCGTCGATTCGCCTCACTGCGTGGGCTATGCAGGCGCCTTCTTGGGAACTGCGGTTGGTCTGGACGTTACTGAAGCCAAATAGAGCAAACGCTATGGAGAGAAGATGGCGCGAGAGGCGCGAGAAAGTCGCTGGCGACCTGAGGCACGTGATCGCCTCTGAGATCCTGCTTCTGCAAAACATTCGGCAGATAGAGCACAAGTTGAACCCCACACACGGCTCGCCGTAGGATCCGCAACAAAAGGACGTGTTGCCCCTGTCGCTACTCTCTCCGATTACGCCTCAACCAGAACCTCAGCGCACCTGCCGCCCATACCATCGCCGCCGCCAGTCCCAGCCAGCCGAACGGATATCGGGTTGCGACCAGTAGAGTGGAACTTGCCACGAGTAGCAGCCATAGCAACCATCCGCGCCACCACAGCAGTGAAACTGGCAGCAGGTCTATCGCCGCACGCAGGTATCTGCTGGCTCCAAAGCGACTACGCCCGCGGCGACGTACTACATGAGGCACTGGCGCCTCCGCAACACGGTACCCCATCCGCGCCGCCAGAACAGGCAGATAGCGATGCATGTCGGATATGAGCCAGCCCTCAAGGTTCTCCGCCACCTCGCGCTTCATGGCTTTGGTACCACAGTTCATATCGTGCAAGGAAAGACCGGTGATCCATCGCAGGGCGGAGTTGAACAGGCGCGAGGCGAACACTCGCAAGAGGGTATCCTGCCGCTGCTGACGCCATGCTACCACCAGATGCGCCTCGCCAGACCGCAACTTCGAGACGAGCATGGGCAACACTTCGGGAGGCTCTTGCAGGTCAGCGTCTGTGGTGACAAGGATACTACCGCGCGCAATGGCGAACCCTGCGGAGAGTGCAGCGGTCTTGCCTCGTCGGTGAGGCAGTCGCACCGCGCGTGTGCATATCGGTTGAGGTTGTAGCAACAGCATTTCCAGTTGCTCGGGCGTGTTGTCGGTACTGCCGTCGTCCACGTATACGATTTCGCAGGCAGCGTCCAGTCCTGCCAGCACTTTGATCAGGCGTGCGTGCAGCTCCGACAGGTTTGCCTCCTCGTTATACATGGGCACAACCACGCTCACCAGAGGCGTGCTCATCGAGGCTGCGCCTCCACACGGAAGAGGTCAAACTGCTCGCGGTAGCCGTCGGGCAACCACCGAAAGGGCGGCGCGCCTCGCAAAGAGGCGTAGAACCCCGCTTTTGGGGGAAGAGTAGCCAGATGCACTTGCGCAGCCACCTCCACACTCTCTTCATAAAGCAGGCGCGGTACCAGCGAAGCCGGAACCACTGCGTCGCCTCCGACAGTAGGTATCGCTACCAGAGCGCCCGCAGGGGGCAAGCGGTTCTCACTTACCTGCTGTAATCCGGCACGCTGGGCGTAATACATCCATCCCCAATGACCGATGAAAGCCTGCACGCCGTAATCTTGGCTCAGTAAGTGCGCGCCCCGTCGGTACACGTCGGCTATTTGCATATCACACCAGCCCGCGTACACGCCGAAGGTGGTTTGCGCTGCAACTATCGCAGAGAGCGCGAGCCGTTTGCCAGGGCGCAAACGTCCTTCAGGAATCCACCATAAGGCAAGAGGAGGCAGAGCGGGTAGCAGGTGTCTTGCTGCTGCAAACGGCGCGCCGATGCCGATTGCGATAAGCACCCACGCCGTCCACAGCGCACAAAACGCCTGCGCACGCCACGCTTCCCACGCGCGGAAGATGGTCAAAACCACCAGCAACGCCCCCGCTGCGCTCCAGAAAGCGGCTTCGGCGTCACCTGCCGGTTCGAACCGTTGCCATCGCCACCAGCCGACAGCGAAGGCAGTTATTAACGCAAGAGCAAGCGCTTGCCGTCGCCTGCACACGATGCCCGCCCAGAGCCACAATAGCCACACCCCACCTAATCCCGCCAGCGTACCCCACAGGCGGTCGCTCACAGGCGTCACGGAACCTGCACGCTGCAGGGTGCTCCAGAAGTGTAGCTGTCCGTACATCAGCAAGTTGTGTGTACACCACAGGGCAAAAGGCAATACTGACAGCAAAACCCACCACAGCTGGCGAGGGCGCTTCAGCAAGACAACGTACACCGCCAGCAACACCACCGCCCCTAATCCTGAATACTTCATCAGCGCCGCGCAACCGGCTGCCAGCGCGCCCCAGCCCATGCATTTCAGACTGCCTGTATCGCTTCCCAGTATGAAGTACGCCGTACCCAGCGTCCACAGGGCGACCATCGGCACATCGCGCATCAGGTCTGGAGAAACAACCGTCGCCGGGTTCAGCATTACCAGAGCAGCGGCAAGCGACTCGTTCGCCTTAAAACGGCGCGCCAGTAGCACCACACCCCACCAGAGCAGCACCTGCCACAGCAACATGGCGATATGCAGCACCCACTCGCGCTCTCCGCCAACGAGCATCCACACAGCAAGATAATAGCTCAGCAAAGGAGGGTTAGTGGTCACATAGAAGGTGGGTTTCACCGCGCCGTCCCAATCCATCTCGCCCGACAGGGGATTCAACGGGTTTGCCCATACCTGCCTCGCGATGTGCAGCACTACGGTATCGTCAACATGGAAGGGTTTGTGGAGAAAGGCAACTTGAATACCCAATGCAACAACCAGCACCCACCACGCGCCAGCGGGCGTGGGGCTCCGGCTTTCCTGAAGCAACCTGCTGTCTATCTGTGGCTGTTTGCTCATTGACGCTCCTGACGCGATTCTTTTACCCGTCACTGAGCTGGAAATCCTGCCATGTGCCTGCTACCCCGAAGCGCTCATCCTGCCTCTCGCCTTGCTTTGCACCTTCCACCACGCCTCCTGCCGGCGCTTGCTCTGCACACTCGTCCCAAACCCCTGACTGACCAACCACTGCCTGCGCTGGCATAACAAGAGGAATGTTCACCGATGGGCACGAACATAAGTTGCGCGCCTTCACAGGAGAAGATCTCATGGCTAAATTCCTTCGCATCCTTCACACGCGCGAAGCGCTGTTTACCATCGGCATCTTCGGCATCACGCAGATGGCGGCAGACCTCTTTGCCGACTTCGGCTACGATGAGGTTGCTGCGATGTTGCGGTTTGCTGGTATCGTCTTGGTAGTATTGGTGTTGGTAGTAGACTGGCGACGGCGTGCTACCTCACTGGAGGTTCCTCTGCTGTTTGCTGAAGAGGAAAGTCGCGAACTGCTCCGCTCCAAGTTCGACCGCTTCGTATGGGAGACCCGATTGCAGAAGGTAGTGCGAGAACTAGATATCCTGTCGCCTGTTCAACGCTCCGAACTATACATTCGCCTGTCACGTAATGTGCGCGCCAGCGATGACCCAAGAGTATGGCAAGATGCGTTCGAGCAGGTCTTGCGAGAGTGGGAAAAAGAGGTGGATGCCCGCCTCCAGCGGTGGTTACCGGGCGCACATCGCGGAGTCGTATACCATGTCCGTCCAAACATCGTCTTGCCTATAGCCTTCGCCTTAGGCAACGCAGTGGGCTTACGAAGGTCTATCGTGCTGTACCATGCCACGCCAGCAGGTGAGCCGTACCAGGTGATGAACCTAACACAGCCGCGAGTGCTCTTCGAGGAACCCGCCATACAGATACCTCTGCAACAGACACCCAAAAACATCTGCCTTCCTCAGCAGAGAGGCGAGCGGCTCATCCTGCACCTGGTCGTGTCAGACAGGCATCCGCCCGCATTAGATGCCCACCCCGACGCTCAGCAGGCTACCAGTGTAGCGATATATCTGAACCAGGTGTTGCCGCAGGGGGACTGGTTACCATACGCGCAGGCTATCTGGGCAAAGGCTTCGCCATGGATCAACGCCTTTCAGCAAATAGACCTCTGCCTGGTAGGTACAGACGCGCTGATGTTCGCGCTAGGTATGGCGTTCTCGCGCACGCCACGCCTGCGGGTGTGTCACTGGTTTGATGGTCAGTATCTGCCCGTCATTGACCTGAGCGACGTCTCTACCCGACCACCATTTGATTGAGAAGACACGGCGACGGTATATCTTTTCAGAAAAAATCTCATGACAGCAGGAAACTGTCCTGAGTCGGCGAAATAGAAAAGGAATCCACACCGAGGCAACCGAGATGACCGACGAGCGCTCCATCTGGTTGGCTGCCTTACTGCACGACATCGGCAAGTTCTGGGAGAACACGCCGCCCGCCGATGTGCCGTCCGATCTGCACGCCGCCCAGAGGTATGGGCACGAGGCGTACAGCGCGTGGTTCGTGCGCAAATATCTTGCCCACTGGACGCCAGACCTACAGGCGGTGGAGCAGATGATTGTCAAGCACCACCAGGCGTCCCTACCCGACGAGCTGCTGGTGCAACTTGCTGACTGGCTAGCCTCCTACGAGCGGGTGGAGGCGGAAACGCCTGAGGAAAAGGGCAAGGGCAAGCAGCAGACCCTGCTTCGTAGCATCCTGAGCCGCGTACGGGGTGCGGACGTCAGGCTCTACCATCCGCTGGCGACGCTGAAGATAGAACGCGACACGCTATTCCCGCAGGAAGAGGAACGCGCCTCCACGCCAGACTATCGCCAGGTCTGGCAAGAGTTTATCCACGACCTGCAGCAGATGCCTTCACCTCAGGAGCGTACCCTGCTGGCGTTGCTTTTCAAACACTTTTGGGCGGCGCCATC